>CAZMCZ010000001.1:0-28924 GCA_964565145.1 uncultured Pseudobdellovibrionaceae bacterium
TTTTTTGTTGGTAGTTAGTTTACGCGCTTAAATGAGAGATTGGTGATGGTTTGTACACCGGAATATGTCTGATATGTGAAGTCAAGACGATCTTGTGTGCACTGAAATGTCCCGCCGGAAATAAATCCGCGAGGCAAATCGTCAAGATTGATTGGATTGTCCGGTGCAAGGCTTATTATTGCTTGTGCCATGATGCTGTGCTCACCGGGAATGACGACGAATTCACTATTGGAAGGGTTTGGGACGTTCATCTCAAACGGTTGGAGACCATCTAATGTGATGGTGAGGTCAATGGGGACGCCACCGGAAGTGTAGTTATAGCGAAGGGCGAAGTTTTCAAAGGCGTATTGTGCATTGTAAATACCATCATCAAATCCTTCCGGTGTAATTTCTAATGTGAAGTCTCCGGATGTGCCTACATAGTGAAAGTCAGGACCATTGCCACCAAGGGAATTATTGAGTGCCTGTGAGAGTTTTTCCATACCTGAGACATAGCGCCATGCACCGACAAGACAACCGAGTGTATTATTTGTGTCGGTATTAATATCTTCTGACGGCGGTGTGGGTTTTGTTGCTACGCGCCTAGTTGTCGAAGGTGTCGGCGTTGGTGTTTCTGTTGGCGTTGGTGCTGACGGTGTTTCCGCAGAGCGTTCTGTTGGTTGACCACATCCCGCCAGGAGCAAAAGCGTCCCTATGAGGAAAAGTATTTTTTTCATAGAATCTTTACAAAGAATTATATTGTTATCATAGCATATGTAGATTTATAAATCTTCCACAAAAAACACCGACGTGTTGTCGGTGTTTTTTTGTGTTTTTTCTATGATGTAACCACATGTGCTGTGAGTTTGCGTCGCCCAAAGGCAAACGCTTCTTTTTTGGTTACCATGTAGATATCAAAGTGATTGCCCTTTATCGCACCACCGCGATCATCACACGTATAGGTGCCATAGCCGTCAAAGTGAATCTTTGTCCCAAGGGCATAAGATCGCGGGCACGCAATGGTGTGATGTGCTCGGACTTTACGTCCCGAGGCCGTAATGCCATCACTTTTTCCGCACTCATCAGCAGATGCCGTATAGGCGGAGACATTAGCTGTAAAAGTATTTTTGTTTTTTAACTCGTTTTTTTCTTTCAGTTCTTTTGCTTTTTGCAACAGGAGATCTTCTTCTACAATACCTGCCTCTGTAAAGAGATTATGTGTTGTAAAGTTGTCTGTAATTGTCTTTTGTCCAGACGCGTTTGGCGCATGCACTATAATCATAAGGACAAACAATGCAAGCGTGATTTGTAAAAACTGTTTCACAAGGAAACAATAATAATTAGCATGCCCAAAGTACTTCACGTGTGCTTTTCCTCTGGATAGCATGGTCAGGTGAAAAAACAGTGATTTATAACTATAAAACAGCTTTTTCACATTGACAGCATATTATAGCATAGAGCAATACTTTTGTCAAGACTTAGAATGAGAAGAGAAGCATACGCTTGTTGACAAAAGCAGTTAAATATGCTAGTATTGCAATTAAGTTAGCCATGAGGCTAACATAACACAATGCGCTGAAATATTGCGCGGAGGATATCTCATGGATATCAAAAAATTTTTTTCTCTTAGTATTGTTGTTGCCGGCATTTCCGGTATGCTGGCGATGACGGGTTGTGCCAATTATGGCACCGGCCCGGGTGGCGCCATCACCGGCGCGGATGCCGGGCGTTGCGGCATCGGCGCGGTGATCGGTCTGGTTCTGGCAAACCAGATCACGGACATCCGGCGATCTTCCAATGAGAAGGAGTGGAAGATCGCGGCGGCGATGGCCGGGTGCGCGGCAGCGCCCTGGGTGAACCGAAAGTTTAACGAAGCGGTTGCCCGTGGCGTGCAGCGATCTGCTGTTACACATTCCACACAGGATATCGTGTGGGACGGTGATGACGGCCGGCGCTACCGTGCAGTGGCTCAGCCGGTGCAATCCGGCTATGATCGGCGCACTGGTCGGTCGTGCGAGCAGATCCGCGTGGCTGGCATGCGCGGATCGCCGAGAGATTTCACAGACCGCCTGATGACGGTCTGTGAGACAAGAAGTGGGAGTTATGAAATCGTAGACATGCGATAGCATAACACCCACAAGCCCCCCCTGGATGAATATCCGGTGGGGGCTTTTTATTACTGGCGTGTTGGTCCTCGCGTGTTATAATAATAGTATGCATACATCATTGGAACAGCTTCTTGCAACGAGTGACCTTTCTGACGACCAGAAGGAACTTTTGCGTGAGGAAATATCGCACGCGACAGAACAACAGCAGATGCTGTGGTATGTGTTGTTGCGGGGTATGGACCGTTCTGATGTGCGTGCGCTGTGCGATGTTTTTGCTCTCAAAAAGAGTGCCCGTGATGGAAAAATATCGCTTACACAAATGATTGATCGGCAGGAAGAGCTTTTGTTGAACATGGCCCGAAAAGAGGATGTGCGTAACCAATTAAAACAATCAGATGAAGAACGTTGAACAACCATCGGATCATGGTGAACAAGTTGATGTGAGCTCTGCAACGGAGGCGGTAAAGCACAGTGCCACCGAGCAATATAGTGCATCAGTAGAGCACACCGTACAACCGGAAGATCTTGCCACAGCCGGGGGGCAATTGATGCAACGCTTAGTGGAACAAGTACACCAGCATCCATCACTTAAAAAGTTTTTGGTTATTGTGCCACTGTTGGCTGCGCCACAGGCCCAGGCAGGAGGCCTTTGGGAAGATCTTGGTGGCATCGTCAGAGGTGTCGTCGTTGATACCGTCTCTCGAGAAACTCGCCAGACAACATCAGAAGTAAAATATGATGTCTATGATAAGGTTTATGAACAATGTGACAAACTCTCTGACGATACGGTGCGCAGGATGTGTGATGAAATTATGCGACGTAGCGCGGATCGCGTGTTGCGTTCCGTTACGAGCCGTTATTAGGTATAACAGACGGTACTCTTGCCGTGTATAAAAGATCGCTTTATGAAAAATGCCACAGCAGGGTGTTTTTTTGTGGTTTGTGGCGGTGTTGCGCAGACGGCGTGTTTACGGACGTGTTGTTTTGGTCTATACTTATGAAACTATGCACAAAAAGAACAAAAATCAGATTATTATCAAAGGTGCGCGAGAGCATAACTTGCAGAATATAAATCTGACCATTCCGCGTGACGCCTTTGTCGTTTTTACGGGTCTTTCCGGTAGCGGGAAGTCAACATTGGCGTTTGATACGATTTTTGCCGAGGGACAGCGACGCTATTTGGAGAGTCTTTCCAGCTATGCACGGCAGTTTCTCGGACAGATGGATAAGCCGGATGTTGACATGATTGAAGGGCTTTCTCCCGCGATTAGCATTGATCAGAAAACAACATCGCATAATCCGCGTTCTACCGTCGGTACGGTAACGGAAATCCATGACTATCTGCGGCTGCTCTGGGCCAAAATTGGCGTGCCACATTGCCCGTCGTGCGGTGATCCCATTACGGCGCTCTCTACAGATGAAATCGTGGCGCAGATTATTGATTTCGGCGCCGGCCGTGAGGTGGAAATTCTTGCGCCCGTTGTGCGCGCTCGCAAAGGCACTTATCTCAAACTCTTGAGTGATATGTGGGACCGTGGATTTGTGGAGGCCTATGTTAACGGTACAAAAATTGCTTTGGACATGCTTGATGATGTGAAACTTCATCGCTACAAAAAGCATGACATCGCCATTGTCGTTGACGTTGTGGCAACGACAGATGAGGATCTCTCTCGCCTTTTTGAGGCCGTGGAAATTGCGTTAAAAATCGCAGACGGCTTGGTAGAAACGACTGTGGGCAAGAAAAAACACCTGTTTAATCAAAAAATGGCATGTCCAAAACATCCAAAAATCATTTTTCCCGATCTTGCGCCACGGTTGTTTAGTTTTAATTCGCCCTATGGGGCATGTAGCGCCTGTGAGGGACTTGGCGTCAAGAAGGAGATTGACCCGGATCTCATCATTGACGATCGAAACAAAACCATTGCCGCCGGTGGCATCTTGCCATGGAGTAATAAAAAGAAAAACGGTTATTACGGTGGCATCTTGAAGGCGGTGATGCAGTACTATGGGATTTCTGATCATGTGCGGATCAAAGACCTTCCGGAACGAAAATTTAATATCCTCATGTATGGTGATGATGAGCCGGATAAGATTCCGGTGCGCCTTCGCAGTGCCAAGGGGAGCGTGTGGAAGTTTAGCGTGACGTGGAAGGGTATGGTGGGATTTTTGGAGGATCGGTATCGCAAGACGGAGAGCGACAGTGTACGTAAAGACATTGAACAGTACATGTCACAGAAACCCTGTAGCACTTGCAAGGGTAGTCGGTATCGCAAAGAGGTCTTGTGGGTGCGTGTCGGCACAAAAACGATTGATGACGTTTCGCATATGACAATCGTTGCTACAGAAGCGTTTTTCCGTACGCTGGAACTCACTGCCACAGAAAAACTGATTGGCGCACGCATTATCAAAGAAGTCATTAATCGTCTGACATTTCTTACGAAGGTTGGTCTCGGGTATCTGAGCCTTGCGCGAAGCGCACACACGCTTTCTGGTGGGGAGGCGCAACGCATTCGTCTTGCAAGCCAGATCGGGTCACAGCTTGTCGGTGTGCTTTACATCCTTGATGAGCCGTCTATCGGACTGCATGCGCGTGATAATGCCAAACTTCTTGAAACGCTTCTTTATCTGCGGGACCTTGGCAATAGTGTGATCGTCATTGAGCATGATGAAGAGACAATGCGTGCGGCGGATTTCCTTGTGGATATCGGTCCGGGCGCCGGAAAACACGGTGGGCGCATTGTTGTCGCCGGGACGCCCAGAGAGGTGATGCGTAGCACAATGTCGCTCACGGCGCAGTATTTGACGGGAACAAAGAGCATCCCGCTTCCAAAGGAACGGCGCAAGATCAAAGGCAAAAAGACGATTGTCGTGCGTGGTGCCACGGAGCACAATTTGAGAAATATCTCGGTGAGTTTTCCTCTGGGACTCTTCACTGTGGTGACCGGTGTGAGTGGGAGTGGCAAGAGCACGTTGGTTGAAGATATTTTGTACAATGGTGCGGCGCACAAGGTGATGCGTGCACTGAAGCGTCCGGGAAAACACAAAGAAATCATCGGGTTAGAGCATATTGACAAGGTGATTATGATTGATCAGTCGCCAATCGGGCGTACGCCACGATCCAATCCGGCAACCTATACCGGCGTATTTGGTCCGATTCGCGACCTCTTTGCGCAGACCAAGGCGGCAAAGGCGCGTGGATACAAGCCGGGACGATTTAGTTTCAATGTGCCGGGAGGACGCTGTGATCACTGTAATGGGGAGGGCGCGCTCAAAATAGAGATGCAATTTATGGCAGATGTTTTTTTGCCGTGTGATGTGTGTCGGGGAAAGCGGTACAATTCTGAGACATTACAGATCACTTATCGCGACAAGACGATTGCCGATGTTTTGGCGATGACGGTTGATGAGGCGGTAGCGTTTTTTTCTGCGTATCCGCATATTGCAACGATTGTGCAGACGCTACAAGACGTGGGACTTGGCTATATCCATCTCGGGCAGAGCGCTGTGACACTTTCCGGCGGAGAGGCACAGCGTGTCAAACTCGCCACAGAACTTGCCAAAAAAGCCACCGGCAAAACACTCTACATCCTTGATGAGCCAACGACCGGATTGCACTTTGCTGACGTGGAGAGATTATTGGATGTATTGCAACGGTTGCGTGACGGTGGCAATACGGTAATCGTGATTGAGCACAATATGGATGTGATCAAGACGGCGGATTGGATTATTGATATGGGTCCGGAAGGTGGGGACGGCGGTGGAAAAATCGTGATTTCGGGTCCGCCGGAAGAAATTGTAAAATATCATAAAGAATCACAAACGGCACGGTTTTTGCGACCGATCTTGCGGGGAAAATAGCGCATCTTTTTTTGACAAAAGAGCATAGCGGTTATCGGCTCATGTGATGGTGTGAAAAAAGCCTTGTGTCATTGTGGATGAGGTAGTATAGTAAAAGAGATTTTATTAAAACGGTATAAACAAACATTTCATGAAAAAACCACAACAATGGTGCACAAAGCATTGGCGAGGCCTTTTGGGCGCTGTCGGCATGATGCTTGTCGGTGCGTTGCTTTTGGCAAGTATAAGTTTTGGTTGGTATATGCATACCTATGACAAACCGGTGTATCAGCATAGTGGGAAGTGGCCACTACCTCTCAAAAAGGAAATGCCGTTGTGGGAGCGCAAGGTTTCTGTCGACGGGCAGAGTATCAAGATTGGCATGATTACAGACACACAAGTCCATCCGACACGGGTCCATCGGTGGGGAAGCACGCTAAATCGCTATTTAAAGAGCGGGTATACGGATATTTTTGATAATTATAAGGCGGAAATGGAACGTTTTTCGCCGGATTTTACCATTCATCTCGGAGATATCATTGAGGGGACGGGAGACCCGCTTGTCGTGGGGGAAATAGGGTTGCGCCTTGTGAAAGAGGGCTTGGAAATCCCCGATGTCCCGATGTACTGGGTGGTGGGCAATCACGATCTTCGTTCTGTGGCACGTCGGCAATTTCAAGAGGCGTTGGGCATTGATTACATCAACCATGTGATTGATCGCGGGCCATATCGCTTTATTATTTTTGATGCAAATTATCGCATAAGCGGTGTACCGCAAAATCCTATATCTGGAGATTATATCCCGGGGTTTGTTTCCAAAGAAAATCTCGCGTGGCTGGAGCAACAACTTAAAACGGATAAACATGTATATATCTTTATGCATCAATCTCTCGTGCCGTCAGAGCAGATTCGCAAAGGAACCATTGCCAATGCACCTGCCGTGCGGAAGCTTTTGGGGAAATATCATGTTGAGGCGGTTTTTGATGGTCATGTCGAACGACGCTACTTTGGTACTTTTGATGGCGTGGATTACTATGCCTTTCCCGGCATCAAGAAAAGTCCACGGTATCCCGGCGCGTATTATACGATGACCATTACCGACACAACACCGGATATTACGATGTTTTTTACCGATCCGATCAGTGGTGAGCCGATTGTACAACCATTTATCAAAGAAGACGAGATGGAGCGTGCACGATTGAATGTGCAACCTGATCATGATGTACGTGAAGAGGATGATCAAGAAGATGTGCAAGGTCCCACGTCTGCAAAGACGTCTTATGAGGCGACACAAAAATGTACGATTGTCGCAGAATGTGATTTTGATGATCTTTGTGTCGATGGTGTCTGTCAAAACATCAAGGACATAAAACGCAACAAGAAAAACGGTCAATCATTTTGATATAAAATGCGCCACCACATGTTGTGTGGTGGCGCTTGGTATTCTAGCGCTTTGCAAAAATGATTGTTGGCATTTCCCCGTTCATTGTGGCGGAAACGCGATATTGATCGCTTCCATTATTTTCGTTCAGGGGAATGTGGCCTTTTATGGCCAGTTGATCAACGCGCGCTAGGTGCATGGGGCGCCAGTAGGGCTTCAAACTAAAAGTGGCGCCGTTTTGCTCTACCTGCGGGCGATAGAGAGCACCGGCGAGGGTTTTGGGATCTGTGATAATGCCCCACCAGCCATCGTGGGGACTATCGGTATTTTGCACGCGACCGAAGTCGCCCGCTTTTATCTCGGATGTTGTCATGATGACCTCCCGGGGTCGTTGTGAAAAGACAGCTGTAGTATACTAGGGATGTATGAAAATGTCAATAACACCAGCACAGATTACCACACTTCCATCGGCACCGGGCGTGTATCTTTTTAGAGATGCTTCGGGGGAAGTGTTGTATGTCGGCAAGGCAACCTCGCTTAAAAATCGTGTCCGGCAGTATTTTAGCGGACAGGAAGAAAAAAGTCGCGGGCAACGCATGACGCTTCTGGTGACGCAGACAGAAAAAATTGACATCATTGAAACAGAGAGTGCATTGGAGGCACTGATCCTTGAGGCGGAGCTTATCAAAAAGCATCAGCCAAAATATAATGTCGATGGCAAAGATGATAAAAGTTATTCGTATTTTGTGATCACCAAAGAAACGTTTCCGCGTGTTCTTATCGTACGAGAAACAGACTTTGACAAAAAACAGTTTCGCGTGCCGGCGATTGCGCGTGGACGTCGCTTTGGTCCGTACACGTCAACGGGACAGATGCGCATCGCACTTAGAATCATCCGGAAGATTTTCCCCTTTCATAATCGTAGCGAGCACAGCGAAAAGGGATGTCTTTCTTATCAAATCGGTCTGTGTCCCGGACCGTATGACGGAGCCATTAGCGTCCAAGCGTATAAACGTAATATGAGAAATATCTCGCTGTTTCTTACGGGGCATAAAAAACAAATTCTTGCCGGTTTAAAAAAAGAAATGAATGCGTATGCGCAAAAGGAGCAATTTGAAGCTGCCAACGTTTGCAAAAAACAGATGTATGCACTGACACACATCAATGACATTGCGCTTTTGACACGCGAGCAAAAGCATTATGATGAGGACAAGGGTGTGCGCATAGAATGTTATGATATCTCGCACATTGGTGGGCAGGATATGGTGGCATCGATGGTGGTGGCGATTGACGGGCGTTTGCAAAAAAGGTTTTATCGTAAATTCAAAGTAAAGGCGGTGGAGGGCATTGATGATGTGGCGGCGATGCGTGAAGTGCTTGCGCGTCGCCTTCGTCACTTTACAGATTGGGGAACGCCGGATGTGATCATCCTTGATGGCGGACGGGGTCATCTCAATATGGGGGAGAAGCTTTTTTGTGACATGCAGGTGCCGCATATGGTCGGACTTCTTGGTGTTGCTAAAGGTCCGACGCGCAAAAAGGTGGATGTCTATGAAAGCGCAGACTTTCCCGTGATGTCAAACATTGTGCAGGACACGTATCTTTTGGAGCTATTGCGCGAAGAAGCGCATCGCTTTGCCATCACGTATCACAAGCAATTACGTGATAAACATTTTTTAGCGTAGAATTCTCTGGTATACTGGAACTATGTATAAACGATTTTCTTTCCTTTTTTTCTTTGGTGTGATCGTTTTTGGTGTGTCTGTTGCGCCTACGTACGCACAAGAACAGATTACGTCTTTTGATGCGGACATGACGATTAACGACGACGCTCGTGTGGATGTCACAGAAACAATCGTCTATGATTTTGGTACGGCGCGTCGGCATGGTATTTTCCGTGATATTCCCGTGCGATATCATACGACGCATGGCTTTATGCGCAGTACGGACATTACAGACATTAGCGTGCGTGATGCCGATGGCAGAGCGTGGCCGTTTCGCACGTCGCGACATGGCAGTGATCAACGTCTTACGATTGGTGATGCGAGTCGTTTTGTTTCCGGACAACAAACGTATGTCATCCACTACACGATTCGTGATGTTATCAATTACTTTGATGATCATGATGAGCTTTACTGGAACGTTACCGGCAATGGATGGAGCGTGCCGATTATGCAGGCACGCTCCAGTGTGCACGCTCCCGGCATCATCCGACAAGAGTGCTTTTCTGGGCGCAGTGGGTCGACGACGCCATGCACAGAAGTGCGCAAAGATCAGCACTTAGCAGATACGGTTACGTTTGTGCAAAAGCATCTTGCAAAGGGTGAGGGCTTAACGGTTGTTGTCGGTATCAAGAAGGGCATGATCGCAGGGCCGTCTCTCTGGCATCGGGTCGTCGTTTTTGGACGTCGTTTCGTCCTTCCCATAGTGGCTTCGGGCACGTTGCTGTGGCTTGGCTTGCGTAAACGATTTCGTCGGTACAGGGCGTACAGCAGGTATAAAAAGAAGCATCCTGTGATTGCGCAGTACGATGCGGGAGATTTTTCCCCATATGAAGCGAGTTATTTGCATAATGGGCAGTATGAGACAAGCAACCTTAGCGCACTGATTGTCTGGCTTGCCACACAAGGGTATGTCACAATCATTGAGCAAAAAAAAGGTGTTTACATCTTTCAGATTCCACGGGGTGTGGACACAACGGCACTTCCGGAGGCACAGCGTAAGATTTTGAGCCTCTTGGTGCAGGCGTCGCCATTGGGAAAGGATAATGCCTCCCAAAAACGTGAAGCAATTCAAACGTTGCGGACATTAAACAAAGAATGTTTCGCGCAGGCGACAACAACACTGCACAACAGGGGCTTTTTGAAGCAGAAACCAAAGACAACCGTTTCCGCTCCGATTGCTTCATCGTTTTCTCGTCGGTGGGGTAGTTTCCTGTTTCTTTTCCTTGCGATTAATCCCGGGTTTTTCCTCTGGCAGGTCAACATTATGCTTGGTGCGACATTTTCCGCAACGATGGTTCTCTTTGCTGTGGTTGGGTTCTTTTTCCCTCCGCGACCGGACTATACGCCGGCGGGACTTCGCGCGGAAAATCAGATCAAGGGACTTTATCTCTATATCAAAACCGCAGAAAAAAATCGTCTTGCCGTTTTGAATCGTTATGCAAAAACGCCGGACTTATTTGAGAAATTATTGCCGTTTGCGATGATTTTTGGCTTGGAGAAAAAGTGGACCAAAACCTTTGAAGGTGTACTCAAGGACATGCCATCATGGTATCAATCAGAATATGCGACATCGTTTTCTCCGGTGGTCTTTGCATCCAGCATGCATACGATGAACAGCGTCGTTGGCATGCGCTCAAGCAGTGCATCCACGGGTCATAGTGGATTTTCCGGTGGCAGTTCCGGTGGGGGTTTTGGTGGAGGCGGTGGCGGTAGTTGGTGAGGATAGTTCATCAGAGATAAAAAACTAATAAAAAATGATGACACGAAAACAAAAAGCATCTGCGGTTTTGCGCCGACTCAAGAAGACGTACAAAAAGACCGGGCCGTTTTTGCAGTGGTCAACGCCGTTGGAGCTTCTCGTGGCAACGGCACTCTCGGCACAGTGTAGCGACGAGCGTGTTAATATCGTAACGAAAAAACTCTTCAAGACGTATAAAACAGCACAGGCGTACAGAGATGCTGATCTAAAAGCATTGGAAAAAGCGGTCTATTCAACGGGGTTTTATCGCAACAAGGCAAAGAATCTCAAAAAAATGGGTGCGGTGTTGTGTGAGCAATTTGATGGCAATGTCCCGCAGGATTTTGACGATCTCCAAAAAATCCCCGGCGTTGCCAAAAAAACAGCGGCAATCGTTCTCGCGAAGGCTTTTGGGAAGTCCGTCAGCATTGCCGTAGATACGCATGTCTTTCGCATTGCGAAACGCCTTGGGCTGACGTCGGCGACGACCGTGGAAGGCGTACGACGAGATCTTAATGCGCTTGTGGACAAAAAAGAGTATATGGCATTTAATGAATATCTCATCACTCATGGGCGCGCGGTATGTGTTGCACGGCGTCCGCGGTGTGCGGAGTGTGTTTTGCTGGATTTGTGTCCTGCCGGGAAAAACAACATCAAACATTATGAAAAAACATCATAGATTACCTGCTACAACTTTTTTTGCGCATCGGGGCTTGTGGAATGATACGGTTCCGGAAAATTCTTTGATGGCGTTTCAGCGTGCCATGGAACGAGGTTATGGGATTGAATGTGATGTGCGTGTGAGCGCCGAGGGTGTACCGGTCGTTTTTCATGATCGGAGTTTGCAACGGATGACGGGAGACCCGCGTGACATTGAACGATGTGTCGTGGGCTATTTTTCTCATTATACGCTTTTGCAATCTTCGGAGCGCATCCCCACACTACGTGACGTGCTTTCGCTTGTGGACGGAGCGGTGCCAATCTATATTGAGATAAAAAGTGATTCCTTTTTTTACAAAGAGAAATTGAAGGCGATTATGCGCGTTTTAGAAACCTATGACGGTGTATTTTTTATCGCATCGTTTGATGCGCGGATTGTCGCTGACGCCGTAGAAAAATATCATGTACAGGCAATGCAGATTTTTTCAACACGTTCTTTGGTTAAGCGTTTGTGGAGTTTTGTGTTGTGGTATCTGTATGGACATCGCGGTACGGCAATCAGCGTGCCACAGCATATTGTAGAAAAACCGTTTTTTATTGCACGGCGTCGGCGTTATGCGCTTTTTGCGTGGACGGTAAAAAAGGATGCCGAGGCGGATCGTATCGCGCCTTTTGCCGATGGCATTGTTTTTGAGGGATTTTTGCCACCACGTACAACAAAAACACAACGGTAACAATGTAGAATTGTTCTTTTCGGACGCTTTTCAGGAGGGGCATTTTTTACTATACTGGTACTATGACAGAAGAACAATTTATGGCGCTCGTGGATAAGGATGCTTATCAGGTGTTTGTGATGTCAACGCCGATTTCTTTTCCGTTGCAGATGTTTGTCCATGCGTATATCATTACCAATAATCGTGGCACGTTGACGCGGTGGGATTTGTTGCATCGTAAGTCACTGGTCGATGATAGTGTGGCGCATGTCCATAAAAATATTACAACGCCTTGGCGCGGACTGAGTTATTTTTACTTTTGGACGTTGTTTGCTTTTCGGCCGTCGTTTACTCCGCGTTGTCATGGACATCTCTCCGGAGGCGAGCATTCACAGGCGCGGGATATGGTTGTTTTTTTGCAACAGCAGGCGTTTTCTTATAAATATCGGCATCGCTATCATGTGTTGGGGCCAAACTCCAATACGTTTGTGCAGTGGTTTTTGGATGCACATGATGGACATAATATCAGGTTGCCGAAAAATGCTATTGGGAAAAATTATATTACAAAACACTATGAAACGGAAAAAAATTGTTATCTTTGATTTTGATGGGGTGATTGCCGATACAACGGCATTGCATTTCAAAATTAACAAACAGCTTGATACAACACTTACACGTGAGGTGTTTTCACAGAAGCACCAAGGAAATATCTACACATCACTTGAAAAAGAACATCAGAATCAATCGGGGGGCGCAATGACACATGTCAAAGATTTTTTTGCCTTGTATGAGAAATATCTGGGCACGGTCCGCCTCTTCCCACAAATTACCGAGGAGCTATCGTTGCTATCAGAACAAACAGATGCGTTTTATATCGTTACATCATCGGAGGAGCGTTTTGTACATTATTTGGTGGAAAAATATCATATTGAGCATCTTTTTTCCGGTATTTATGGGCGAGAGACAGCACATAGCAAAGAAGAAAAAATGCAACGAATTACCCATCAATATCCGCAGGCGCAGTGTGTTTTTGTGACAGATACGCTTGGCGATCTCTTGGAGGCGCGGGCGATAGAGATGGATGCGCTGGCGGTTTTGTGGGGCATGCATGATCGTGATACTCTTCTGCGCGGTGCGCCGTATGGTTTTATCGAGCGTCCGGAGATGTTGGCGCAGGTTGTTGGGGCGTATTTCCAATAAATCACTATGAAGAAATTTCTTATCATACAACTGCGACCGGAAGACGAAACGGCAGAAAGTGAGTTCCAAAGTCTTCTGCGTCGTGGGGGACTTGGAATGCATGAGGTGGAGCGACTGCGGTTAGAGCGTGTGCCACTGCCACATGATGATTTTACACAGTATAGTGCCATCATTGTCGGAGGAAGCCCATTTGACCTTACAACGCCGGAACATGAAAAGACATCAACGCAAAAACGTGTTGAGGAGGACTTTCAGCGGTTGTTTGATGATGTCGTGGCACGCGATATGCCGTTTTTGGGTGCGTGTTCCGGCAATGGATTACTGGGACGTTATCTGGGCGCTCCCATTTCTACGCGCTACGCAGAGCCTGTCGGCGGTGTTGATATCACACTTACAAAAGAGGGTCTGCGCGATGATTTGCTTCGTGGATTGCCACAGACATTTCGTGCGCTTGTCGGCCACAAAGAAGCCTGCGATTGCCTGCCGGAGGGTGCGACGCTGTTGGCATCGTCACCGACCTGTCCCATCGAGATGTTTCGTGTTGGGAAAAATGTCTATGCGACACAGTTTCACCCGGAAGCAGACGCTCAAGAATTCATTGTCCGGATTAATGCTTATAAAGATTATGGCTATTTCCCACCAGAAGATGCAAAGAAATTAATCGCCAGTGTTGCGACGGAGGTTGCGCCCGTGCCACATCAGATTTTGCGGAGATTTGTGCAGACGTATCGCGCATAGGTCGTGTATAATGAATTGTATGACTATACTCAATAAACTAACAACCTGGCAAAAAGCGCAAGCGCGACGTGAAGGCATCGAGGGTTATCGCGTTTTGCCGTTTAAGACTCTGCAGGCAATTGCACAGACTCTGCCACGCAATGAAGAAGAACTGCTTGCCATCAAAGGACTTGGTCCGGTCAAGGTGCGAAAATATGGACAAGAAATTCTGGCGATGGTTGCCGGTGGTGTCGCACCTCAGGAGCGTGGCACAAAAGTGTACGAACCTGTGGCACAGGCAAACATCTTCCAAGAATCTGCAGAGGTTAATGCTCTACTTGATGCAAAAGAGGCGGTCGTCGCAGAAGGAGACGCACAAGAAAAAATATTGCACAATACTTCGCGGACTTCCGATGATAATGCTCATAAGAAACTGTCGGCACAGATTGACGTTACAACGGGGGAGATTCAAGAGGACCGCGCGCAAGAAATAATGAGTGTAAGTGATTTCCTCCTGCGTGTCAATCGCGTGCTTGGATCCTATTTCACGCAGGTCAAAATACGTGGCGAAATCATCGGCTTTAAGCGCAACGCCAACGGTCATGCGTATTTTGAAATCAAAGATGACGATGCCATTGTGCGGGTGAGCGTTTTTCGCAATGTCTATGAGCTTTGCGGGATTGATTTGGCTGACGGGATGGAGATTGTCGTGACCGGCACCCCAGAGCACCATGCACGCTTTGGTTTTAGCGTTATCGGAAGCTTTGTGGAGGTTGCCGGTGAGGGCGCTTTGAAAAAAGCATACGATGCTCTGAAGAAAAAATTATCAGCGGAAGGGCTTTTTTTGCCGGAACACAAAAGAGCGATTCCAGCGCTTCCGCAACGCATTGGGCTCATCACCTCGCCAACGGGTGCGGCGCTTGGCGATTTTACGACAAATGTCGGTACGTATGGATATACCATTTCTTTTTATCCGTCACGCGTAGAAGGTGCGCAGGCGGTGAAAGAACTTCTCAGGGCGATTGACGTGCTCAAAAAACAAAACCTCGACGTCCTTGTGGTTACGCGGGGCGGGGGAAGCCTTGAGAGTCTTGCGGCTTTTAACAATGAAAACGTCGTGCGTGCCCTTGCAACATTTCCCGTGCCCGTGATTGCCGGCATTGGACACGAGCAGGATGAGACGCTTAGCACATTGGTTGCCGATGTCGGTGTGAGTACGCCAACGGCGGCAGCGAGGACGGTAAGGGAGAGCTGGGATCATGCCGTAGCGCAACACACGGTTTATCAAGAGCGCATTTTGAATGGCTGTGAGCGTATTGTGCGAGATATCCGTAGTGTGCAGGATCAGAGTGTGCGGAGTATTGCGGGATTTTTTGACCAGGTACGTGGCGCACAACGCGAGCAAGAACAGATCTTTGCAACAAATCTTCACAGGCTTAAAGAGCGCATCACACAGCTTCATCGTCGTTTGGATTACTGGGCGTCATTGTTTGCGCAACATAACCCCGTGCGATTACTTAAACTGGGCTATAGTATCACGCGCGATGATGCGGGCAATGTCGTTCGGAGTATTCATGATACAAAAAAAGATGCTATACTGGAAATACAATTATCCGATGGCAGAGTTTCTGCGCGCAGACAGTCGTGAGTGTGATGATTGTTGTTGTGGAAATAGTGTTTTATTTTTGATAGAGATTTATGAGTACAAAAGAAAAAAAGACCCTTGGAGAATCATTGAAAAAACTTGAACAGATCTCACAATGGTTTGAAGGGCAAGATGAGCTTGATGTGGAGGAAGGTATCGCAAAGGCCAAAGAAGGCGCGGCGTTACTGAAAAGTACCCGCAAGCAACTTCAGCATGTAGAAAATGAGTTTGAGGATATTAAAAAGAGCTTGGAGCAGTAGGTTTTTGTTTTTGTGAACTTAGTATGATTTTTTGAATTAAAAATGATATCGTTTTGCTACGCTGTATGATTTATAATTTAAATCGTTATGGAAAAAATACAATTAAATAATCAACCATTTTATCAAGATAAAATATCGCGGGAATTACCTGATTTATGGCATAAAAAAAATCGCTTTTTTTATGAGAGAGAACGAGAAAAAACCAGTGAAGAACGTGAGTCTATTAAAAGAATTATTGAGATTATTCAGGAAGAACAAGCAAACCTTGGTGTGTCGGTAAGTTCTTTAAAAGAAAGTTGTTTCCACATATTTCAATCAGATAATCATCGGAATTCTGGAAAATATGATTTAGAAACAAATACTATATGGATTGCTGGAAATTCTAGCACTATTATAAAAAAAATTGCAATACACGAGGGCATTCATGCTGCATCGTATAAAGATGGAGAAATTCATTTAGGATCTCGTAGTCAAGTTTTACATTTTACTCCACAAAGGGTTGGTTACAGAGGAGGGTCTTCGCGAGAGATGCTTCGTGGATTTAATGAAATGGTAACAGAAAAAATGACTCAAGAATTGGTTGCTACACACGAAAAAGATTTAAATATGAATCATGCTGAAATAGTCGCTTTCAATAAGAAGTCTTATCCAAAGCATTTAGCTATTCTTGACATTATTATAGGCAACTTTACAACTACAGGCAGTACACCAAGTGATATTTGGACTAAAATGAAGCGTGGTCTTTTTACAGAACAGATATTTTTTTTGAGGGAAATTGAAAAAAAGTATGGTAAAGGATCTTTAAGAGTATTAGCTTCAATGGATAGTTGTTCTAATGTAGATTTACAACCTGATATATTTAATCAATCAGAAATATATCAAGCAATTTATGATTTTTTTATAACAACCAATCAACAAGAAAGAGAGCGGTTGGCGAGGAAAATTCTTGATCCGCATTGGTATGAAAAGTATGAAAATCAAAATAAAAAAACCGAATAATGTATTAAAATTTTTTGACGTAATATAGGCCTTTAAAGTTTTTTATAAATGATTGTATCAGTTTTAAATAGGCGCGGCGTTACTGAAAAGTACCCGCAAGCAACTTCAGCATGTAGAAAATGAGTTTGAGGATATTAAAAAGAGCTTGGAGCAGTAGGTTGTGCTATACTAAAGCATGTAATAAACGAAACAACAATGATGAAGTGTAATACAGGAAAAGGAGACCGCATTGCACGTGTGCTTTTGGGCATGGTGTTGTTGGCCGTAGGTCATTTCACAAAGAATTTTTGGTTTTTGTTGGGGATTATTCCTTTGGTCACGGGGCTTGTCGGCTATTGTCCACTTTATCGTGTCCTTGGCATAAGGACGTGTCCGGCGCACAAAAAAGAACGCTAAAAACAACAATCGTTTAGATGGTTGTTTTTTTGTGTCGGAGTAATGGTATAATGATGTCATGAAATCATTATCATCATTGCTTTTTTATTTTTTTGTCGCTCTTCTGCCGTGGCAGACGATGTTTTTTTTGCGTGAGGTTACTATCGCCGGTGAGAAATGGCAGTATGGGACGATGAGTTTTTATCTGGCAGATGTTTTTTTGCTAATGTTTTTGCTTTCGGTCTTTTTGCAGTATTATCAAAGCATTCTCGATGATCTGTGGCGGAGGCCGACGTGGCTTGTCGGTCTGTCTTTTGCGCTTGTCGGATATGTCTTTGTGTCGTCGCAGTGGGCAATGGATGGCGCTCTTGCCGTGTACTACGGTGTCAGAATTCTTTTGGCCGTGCTTTTTGTTTATGCGATGCGGTTTGTGCAGATTGATGTTGTTTTTGCAGTGGTGATTTTTATTTTTTCTTTGCTTGGTCAGGCGTGTATCGGCTTGTGGCAGTTTTTTGCACAGACGTCCGGGGCACATACGTTTTTGGGCATTGCCGAGCATGATGCTTCTGTGCCGGGGACAAGTATTCTCAATAGTGATGGTCGTTGGTTGCGCGCCTATGGCGGACAGACACATCCAAATATCTTTGGAGGGTTGATGGCCGTTGGCACGGTCCTTTCTGTGGGACTGCTTGTTGTGCGTCGGCACCGTGATCGCATCTTTTTGTTGGGTGCGAGCAGTGTGCTTTTTTTCGGTGTTTTGGTGAGTTTTTCACGTGGTGCGTTTAGCGCTCTTGTCGTTGGGCTTATCGTCGCGGGGTGGACCATCTATCGCCGGCGAGGGGAAAAGATGCGTTTGTACGTGTTTGTCATCAGCATGTTTATTCTCTTTGCCGGAATGTTTTATACTGCGCATCGTGATTTGTATCAGACACGGGTTACGGGCATTTCTCCAACGGAGCATCACGTTCTTTCCGAGCGCCTTGGTCAATTAACGGAAGCAACGGCGCTTATCGCAACGCGACCACTTTTTGGTGTGGGGGCCGGCAATTACACGGTGGCGCTCATGCATGATGATGATTTCCGTCGATCAACATGGGCGTATCAACCGGTCCACAATAGCACAATCCTTGTTCTTGCAGAGTTGGGGATTGTCGGTGTGGGATTGATAGGCATGGTTGTCGTTCTTTTTTTCAAAACGATTATCACGCAGAAAAAACAGAAAACACAAACCACAAAAAGTATGGAAACAGCGTTTCTTTTGATTGCGCTTGCGGTCTTTGTGATAACCGCACTTTTTGATCACTGGCAGTGGGACAGCCATGTGGGACTCTTTAGCGGTGCACTTTTGGTAGGGCTTCTCTATAAGAGTGTGTTGTCTCGGCAGACATCGCCAACGACGTAATAAAATGTGCATTCTATGGGTGCGGTGATGAATCTACGGACAACAGAAAGAACCGCTTGGATGCCCGATGATAGGTAATACACAGGGGATGCTTTGTGGCATGTGCGGTGCTTGCCGTTATAGGTCAATGCGCTGTTTTGGTGTGGGGATGGTTATGGTGTAGGGAGCAAATGTTTCGCGGAGTTTTTGTGCCAAGGCCGTTGCTTGCTCGGGATCGGCGTGGACGATGATGAGTTTTTTGATGCCGTTTGTCGCGGTGATATTGGCGATGAGCTCTTTTTGATCGCCGTGCGCACTGTAGCCGGAAATGGTTTCGATATGCGCCTTGACATCAACCATGTGTCCAAAGATGCGGACAGGGGATTGGCGCTCGGATATTTTGCGTCCGAGTGTATGGCGTGCTTGATAGCCGACAAAGAGCACCGTGTTGCGTGGATTGTCTAGTCCGTGTCTCAAATGGTGTTTGATACGTCCCGCTTCACACATGCCGGAGCCGGCAATGACAATGCAGGGCTTGCTGTAGTGGTTGAGCTTTTTGCTTTCGCGCGTGCTTGTTGTATGGATGAGACGTTTAAAGGAGAACGGATTTTGTCCTTTGGCGATGAAAAAGTCGTGCGTTTCCTCGTCAAAGTCATCGAGATGTTGGGTAAAGATTTTGGTAAAGTCTGTGGCAAGCGGAGAATCGACAAAGACGGGCAGGCGAGGAACTTTTTTTTCGTTGTACAATTTGTGCAAATCGTAGAGAAGCTCCTGTGTGCGTTCGAGCGCAAAGCTTGGAATGATGACGCGACCTTTACGGCTATAGGTATCGGTGATGATCGTTGCGAGGTCGTCGCGTGTTTGCGCTTGGCGTTTGTGCAGGCGTCCACCGTAGGTCGCTTCGGTGATAAAGATGTCAGCATGTGGAATGTGTTGCGGATCATTGAGGATTTTGCGATGACGGCTTCCCAGATCACCGGTAAAGGCGATTTCTCGATCATTGGCTTTGAGGTGCACTTGAGCACTGCCGAGAATATGCCCCGCATTATAAAACGTAACATCTGCAACGCCGGCAACGCGAAAGGGTGTTTCACGATGTTGCGGTACGAGAAGGCGCAGTGTCGCACGGACATCATCTTCGTCAAAGAGGGGTGTGGCAACGTCAATCGTAGGATCTGTTTGCGCCAGTGCGCTGTAGTGTTCGTAATCTTCTTTTTGGATGCTCGCGGCATCGTACCATAGTGGTGCGAGGAGTTTTGCCGTGGCATGGCGCGTATAAATCGGACCGGTGAAACCATTTTTGACAAGGACGGGCAGTAATCCACTGTGATCAATATGCGCGTGCGAGAGGACGACGGCATCGATGGTGCGCGCATCAAAGGGGAGGGCTTTGTTTTTTTCGTAGGCCTCTTTCCAATGGCCTTGATGCATGCCACACTCGAGGAGGATGTTTTTGTCACCAATGGTGATGAGATGTTTGGAGCCGGTGACGCCACCGACGGCACCGTAAAAGGTAATATGCATATGTTCTTTTAGGATAATTTTATTATAGAGGATATTGTCGTTGTTGTCACAATGATCTAAAAAAAGCCACCGCGAAGGCACGGTGGCGTGAGATGTTTATACGTGGACTTTTGGCATCGGGTTGTGTTTTGCGAGAACGCTTTGTCGCGCCATGTCCAGTTGTTCTTCCGGCGCGATGATTGTGATTGTACACACCGGTGCGAGATACACCGTTGTTTTTTTAAACCCAGTTATCTTGCCATTTCTTTCGAGGGGCTCAAATGTTGTTGGGTGCATATTAGCGCGTAGCTCCCGCCGAAAGTTCCAAGAACACTGCTGTGCGCATTGTATGCCACAAATTTTACCGTCTAGCATATCTGCAATAAATGCTGCAAGCGACTCGGAATCACTATCTGTTTCAAAAAGCATCGTGTATCGATGCACGGCATCCATGGTTATGGAAAGCAATGTTGCACATTGCAAGACGTCAAATTTATCAGTGAAGAGATAGTAATCTGTAAGTGCTTTTTTGTCGACATGACGTGTCGTGATGATGTAGTACATCTTTATCTCCTGTGAAAAGAACGATGAAAAGATGTGTTTAGTATAATCTCTTATCACAAAAACGCAAGAGGGTGGGCTGTGTGTATTTGCCGTAGAAATAAAATTCTTGTATGATAGAAACAGCAATCCATAAAATAAAAATATGACACAACAAACCATTTCACCACAAGAACTTGATGCGCTCTTAAAAGACAAAAAGCAAAAAACGATTTGCGTGGATGTGCGCACCGAGGTAGAGCATAATTTTTCGCGTATTCCGGGGACGATTAATATTCCTCTTGATCAATTGCATAACCATATTGCGGAATTGAAAAAATATGATCATGTTATCTTGCATTGTGCGACGGGATCACGCTCGCAGTTTGCATGCAATGTCCTTCCCGGGAAAGGGTGTCGTGATGTGAAGAGTCTTGCCGGCGGATTAACTGCATGGGAGGCGGCCGGGCTTCCTGTGGAACGTGCCGGTAAGGCGCGTCTGCCACTTATGCGACAAGTCTTTCTTGTTGCGGGACCGATGATTCTTGTGGGTGTGTTTCTCGCATTTGTTTATAATAATATGACGTATCTGCTCTTGCCACTACTCGTTGGGACGGGATTGACGTTTGCCGGGATGACGGGTATTTGCTTTATGACAAAGATTTTGGTGAAGATGCCGTGGAACCGTCCTGTGACTAACAAAAAAGATTAAATATGAACAAAATTCTTATAAGCGGTTTGGCTATTGTTGTTTTGGCGGGCTGTGGAACACAGCAAGTCACACAACAACAACCCGAGCAACCGGACTTTGCGCAACAGCAGGCGCAACATGATTTGGTGACGATTGCGCCGGAAGCGTTTAAGGCAGAGGTTGATGCCGGCAAAGGCATGGTCCTTGATATACGAACAGATGAGGAATTGGCGCAGGGGAGGATTGTTGCGCAACCACTGCATCTTGATTTTTATGCGCCGGATTTTCGTGAAAAACTTTCCGCCCTTGATCGTTCCGCATTGTACCTTTTGCATTGTCGTAGTGGAAGTCGTAGCAGTCAGGCGCTGGCAATCATGAAGGAACTGGGCTTTGTGCATGTGCATGAACTGCGTGGTGGCATTACTGCCTGGAGCGCTTCTGGGTATCCACTTGTCAAATAGTGATGTCAAAAAAAGGACACAACATTCTTATCGTCGGTGGCGGATTTGCCGGGGTAAAGTGTGCGCGTTCTCTTGCCAAAAAACGTTTGCCGGTCGGCACAACGATTCGTCTGATTAGCGATCGTGTGCATTTTGAGTATCATGGAGCGCTGTATCGCATTGTGGCGGGGCATTCGCCATTGGAAATTTGTCTGCCATTACGCGACACCATTGACACGAAAAAGGTTGATATTGTAGAGGATTGCATTGACGCGATTGACACCAAAAAACAATCGCTTACGGGTGCAAGTGGCAGTACTTATGATTATGATACGCTCGTGCTTGCCCTTGGCTCTGAGACGGTGTATTTTGACGTGCCGGGACTGCAGGAACATTCCTATGGCATCAAAACGATTAACGACGCGCTGAGATTGAAGCGACATATTCATGAAACGATACAAGCGTGTACCAAGAGCGCAACAGAAAAAAAAGTTTGTGGTGGTAATTTCGTCGTTATCGGCGGTGGGGCAACGGGCGTGGAAATTGCCGCAGAGCTTGCCGTGTATGGTAAGCGCGTTGCCAAAAAACACGGCCTTGCGCCAGCACTTGTGCAAGTAGAACTTATTGAAGCGCAATCGCGCATCCTCTCAACACTTCCGGAAGATTTTGTGGCGCCGATTGAAGCGAAATTGCGTTCGCTTGGTGTCAATATCTTTGTAAATCGCGCCGTCACGAAACGTCAGGTCGGAGGTGTCATGATGAAAGACATGACAATGAAAACAACGACCGTGATCTGGACGGCCGGTGTGCGGGCGCATCACCTTATCGAAGATGCGGGACTGGCCCTTGGTGCGGGCAAAAAAGCGATTGTCTGTTCTCATCTCAAAGCAAAGGGGTATGATAATATCTACATCGCCGGTGATGCGGCGCTCACGCCACTTTCGGGCATGGCGCAAACAGCACTGCAAGACGGTGCGTATATTGCGCGCAGTATCGCACGAGAATTACATGGCAAGAAGCCACGACCATATAACCCACTGTCTTCAATCTATGCAATTCCTGTGGGGCCGGGATGGGCCGGAAGCATGTGGCATCAGCTACGTCTGTATGGCAAGCTCGGTTGGATGGTGCGTCGTGTCGTGGACTTGGTCGTGTATCTGGCGCTTCTGCCACTTGGTAAAGTCCCGGCGGCATTTAGCGCGCATCGGCGTGTGAGCGAGTCCTGTCCTGCGTGCAAAGAATGACATTGCCGGTGTTACTTTTTTGATAATGTGGTACAATGTGAGTGTAATTATATAAAGTAAAATGATGGTAGACATCACAACATATGTCAAAGATATTGAAAAATATTCTAAGGCAGTGAACAAGGGTGCCGTGCAAGGACTTGGAAGAAGTCTTGCCGGCGCAATGGCACGTAATGATGCACGCACTGTTGCGGCAGGGGACAAGGCGGAGCTTGCACGCGTGCGTCGCAACTTTGTTGCAAAGAAACTTGGCGTAAAAGATAAAGCCAAAGGTGATGCGGCAATTGCTTTTGTTTGTGAGCAAATGAAAAAATCACGCGCAAAAAGCCGTGTAACGTTTTATTACCTTCTCGCAAAGAAGCTTGGTAAACTTGGCGCATTGAAATAACGGGGCGCATTTTACTGAGAGCAAAAAGTCACAGCATCGTGGCTTTTTGTTTTTGAGGCTTTTGAGGGCATCTATCTACGTTTTGCTCTTCTTTTCCACGGTCCAGCCTTCGGGTAGCCGAAGGCTTGAGTTTTTTGTCAGAGAAAACAACGCACCATCGTCTTGGCATGGGATTTCCTTTGCAATATATCGTGAGAGAGATGCATTGATTAGCCAAAGAGTGCCACATGCGGTAGACGAGCACGGCATCTTGCGCAGTCTCTTGTAGAGGCGTATGATGGACGTAGAGTATTAAAAAAAATTATGAAAAATAAAGTAACGATTATTGGTGCGGGGTTTGTGGGGTCAACAATTGCGTATAGCATTGTCTTGGATGATAGTGCAGAAGAAATTGCGCTTATCGACCTCAATGAAAAACTTGTAGAAGCACAGGTCATGGACCTTGCCCATAGTGCGCCGTTTGTCGGACAAACAACTCTAAAAGTCGGCACGTATGACGATTGTGTTGACAGTGCTGTGGCTGTGATTACATGTGGTGTTGCGCAAAAAGAAGGGGAGTCGCGCTTGGACCTTGTCGAAAAAAACGCTGCGATTATCAGAGATGTTGTGCCAAAGATTTTTGAGAAAAATCCGGACATTGTCATTGTGATGGTGACAAATCCCGTTGATGTTTTGACGTATCTTGCCGTGGAGATGTTTCCTCAGAAAAAACAACAAATCATGGGAACGGGGACGCTTTTGGACAGCGCGCGGTTGCGGCACCTTATTGGGAAGCAATTGCATATCAATCCAAAAAGTATTCACGCATATATCATTGGTGAGCATGGAGATAGCGAGTTTGCGATGTGGAGCACCGCTGCCGTGGGCAATATGAGACTTGGAACGTGTCATGACTTATCAGAAGACGAAAAAAATGATATTTTCCACCAAGCAAAAAACGCCGCATACACCATCATTGCGGGAAAGCAATCAACATATTATGCCATCGGTGCAGGCGCTGCACATCTTGTGCGTGCGATTCTCTTTGATAAGCGTACGGTTTTGCCGGTATCACACCTCATGGAGGGCGATCATGGGTTGGAAAAGGTGTGTTTGAGTATGCCCGTTGTTGTGGGACGTGGCGGTGTGATGGCGAAATTATGTATGGATCTCAATCAAGCAGAAGAAGAGGCGCTTCGTGCCAGCGCGCAGAAGCTCAAAGAAACGATTGCGCAGGTGCAATAGACAACAGTTTATAAAAAACGCATGAAAAAAACCACACAATACATCATGATGACAGCGGTTCTTGCCGGCATTGTTGGCGTGGTGAGCGCTCTGGTTGTTTTGCGCTTGAGCACAGAGCAGGTGCCACATCAAGAATCACAACAGGAAAAAATAGCGTCATACTATGAGCATGAAGTTGCAACGTTGGTGAGTCCGCATCATGTGCGCAAGGCGATTCTCAACGGAGAGAGCGATTTCGTTCTTGTGGATGTCCGTTCTTATGAAGAATATGAGGCAGAGCATATCATCGGCGCGTTGAGTGTGCCGGCCTATGTTGATAAGGAAAACACACAAAAAACGGATAAAAATCGGATTATAGAAGCTTTTGGGGAAATACAGAGAGAACATCCCGCAAAAGAGATTATCGTTTATTGCTATTCTTCTGCGTGTATGACAGGGCGAAAGATTGGTAATATGCTTGCCCAAAACGGCATTTATGTGCATGAGCTTGGCGTCGGGTGGAATGAATGGCGCTATTTTTGGAAACAGTGGAATTATCCACACGAATGGGACAAAATTAACCCGGAAGACTATGTGTCTGCCGGCAAAGAGCCGGGACAGTTTAGCGCGCACGAGAAAGAACTTCCGTCTCCATGCAATGTCAATAACGAATTCGGTTGTTAGAGAACACGGTCTGAGAATTTTTCCTCTCGACAAAATCAAAAAAATCTTGCATACTATAAGTATAAATATAAATCATTTATTATAAACGCTTTATGGAGGAGAAAAAAGATAATAAGTCTACAGTCCGCTCAACAGAATCCGGCCGTAATATGATTCTTTACGCGGTCTTTGCTCTATTGTTTGGCATCTTTTTGATTGACCTTTTGGCGCATACGATTGGTCTTGTGTGATTGATGACGCAACAAACCAAAAACACCACAGGGGAGCGTGGTGTTTTTTAATTATCGAATTATCGTTATTTGTGAATAATGACAGGCGTGCCGATTTCTGTCCACGTGTATAATTCTTTGGACGTCGGCGTGTCATGACGTACACAGCCGGGGGAGACCGCTTTGTCGATACTGCGGAGGGATTCTTTGCCACCGTTGGGACTATCGGGAAAATCCGGATGATTTGGAGGCCATTCAACAAGGTCATGAAAGCCGTACTTTCCATCAGGCGTAAAGGCCATCCAGTAGGGGAGATAGACATTGAACATTTGTGAGAGTGGACGGAGGGCTTTGTTTTCGATTTTGAATGTCCCGGTTAGTGTCGGGGTGCTTTCTGCGCCGGGAGAGTTGATAAATTGTTTAACAATCTTGCCATCGTTAAATAGCGTTGTGACGCGTGCTGTAAGGTTTACATCAATATACTTGCCAGACAAAATCTTTGGCTGGGTAACGATTGCGGCAATTTTGAGGCGCTCTTCTGCTTCTTTTGGCCATGTTTTTGGTACGGGCGGGACAGCATCAAAGGCGAAAGAGCCAATGGATGTGATATATTCCGGCGCCGTTGCAAAGGCGGCAAGGATTTCTACATGGACACGTTGTGGCATGGTCAGAGGTGTTGTTGGCTGAAAGGTCAGCGTGCGCTTGGCAGTATCGACGTGGATGTTTTTGATATCCATGCCTTCTATTTTTGGCATTAGTAGCAGTGAGGAGATTTCACGATCAAAGTGCACGACAATGGTTGTGGTGTCATCCAGCGTGATGTGTTGCGCACTGGCGCGTGGTGTTGTTTCCGTTATTTGCGGGAATTCTTGCGTGTGAAATGTAAAAATCGCAGAAGGTGATTGCTCGGGTGTGTGCGTCGGTGTCAATGCTATCGTGTATTGTGTGGCCGGTTTCCATGCGGTCTTTGGTGTGATGGTAAGCTGTGTGTTGGTGTCATTCCAAACAGCGTGTACTTGCACAGATGGGGACGGTGTTACAGAAAACGACGTTGTGTTTTGCGGGGAAGGAAAGGTGAAGGTGATCGCTTCTTGTGGTGTGAGAACACTTTCCGTTGTTGTCGTGATTCCACCCACCATCGTCAGGTAATCTTTGTGGGCGGTCGTCGCATGGAGGGACGTGAGAGGAAGGATAATAAGGATAAAAATAAAGAGCCGTTTTGTGCGTGAAAGGCCAAAGGTGTAGCCTGATCGTTTGAGATACTGCGAAAAACGTGACACGATTGCCGTGTCTTTGTGTGGTGTTTTTTGCACAGATGTGCTGATTAATATGGCGTTTTTGAGGTTGTGCATTCTGTTTGTGTGACGGTCCTTATTAATACAAAAAAGTGAGTAATGCGCCCCAGACGCATTACTCACCCGATATAGGACCATTATAGCATACATAAAGGCAAAAGTCAAGGATTTCTGCTCTGTTTTACAGGCCAAATAGCTGTTTATGAAAAAGGGACATTTGCCTTATCGTGTTTTGTTGTCGTATAATGGAAGAAGTAATTCATTATAAAACATTTATGTTTGAAATCTATAAAGACAATGCAGGGGAGTTTCGCTTTCGCTTGAAGGCGGGTAATGGTCAAAATATCCTTGCATCGGAAGGCTATACGTCAAAAGATGCCTGTGAGAACGGCATCGCATCAGTTAAAGAAAATGCGCAAATCCCTGAGCGTTTTGCATTGGAGCAAAGTGAAAACGGTCAGTGGCACTTTAATCTTACGGCTGGCAATCACCAAGTGATTGGGACGAGTCAAATGTATGACTCTAAAGAGGCTGCGCAACACGGTATGGAAAGTGTTGCAAAGAACGCTAAGGGCGAAGTCATGGATAGCACACAGGAATAAGCAGTTCCGTGTTTCCATGGATATAAAACACACGGCGCGGTGTGTTTTATTTTTTAGCGGAAGTGGTAAAACATGCTATAATCGTTGTTATGCGGAAAATTTTTTCATTGATGCGCGAAAAGCTGAGCTTTGTGCTTTTGTGGTTTTTGCATATCATCGATCATGATGATCGTGGTCATTAGTGAGGATGTTTTATTTTTTGTTATGATGGGGGAGGGAGGGTATAATTTTGTAAAGCAACGATATGGTACAGCGTTATAAAGAAATGATTGAGCAAAAAATTGCTTCTCTCAAAACGAGTACGCGCACAGAGCAATTTACGCAATTGATTATTTATAAAAATCGCGTTAGCAAAGAATTTGATCGGTATTTGGATCAACTGCGTGATGGACGTGATCTTATCCATGAGGCTATAAAGCGACGCATGCAATTACGGAGATATCGTGTGCGTTTTTTCCAGTACTTTACGCAGGTGCGATTGCGTCACATTGTGAGTGCGCCGTTTATCTATGCGATGCTTGTACCAAGTGTTTTTTTGCATTTTTTTCTTGAGCTGTATCATCACATTTGCTTTCGGCTCTACCGTATTCCATTGGTGCAGATCAGACAGCACATCGTTTTTGATCGTGGGCATCTTGCTTATTTAAACTGGTTTGAAAAGATGAATTGTATTTATTGCAGTTACTTTAATGGACTGATCAGTTATACGCGTGAAATTGCGGGACGTACGGAGCGTTATTGGTGTCCGATAAAACACGCGCAACGCACAAAGCAAGAACATTCGCAACAAGAATATTTTGTAGAATACTTAGACGCGAAAGCATACCGTGAAAATCTTGAAAATATTCGTTGTTTTGACAAACGGGAGTAGTCGTGTATTTTTGGTGTATAATAAAAAGAGAAAAAGCATCGGTGCTTTTTATAATCATGATAAGAAAGGAGGTGTCATATGAAAGGATTTATAGATTTTGTTCGTGAGCAAGGCGTTGTCGGTATGGCAGTGGGTCTTGCTATCGGAACGGAAGCGGGACGTGCGGTTAAATCCATTGTTGATCACTTCATCAATCCGCTTGTCGGAATGATTTTGGGTGGCACGGACCTTTCCGCGCTTGCATTTACAGTCGGCTCCGGAGAACGCGAAGCGGTTTTTGGGTACGGTGCGATTATCAGCTCGTTGATCACATTGTTTGCCGTAGCGTTTGTCATCTATTTTGTTGTCAAAAAGGCCGGACTTGATAAGCTCGACAAAGACACGGAAGATGACGAATAGTCGTCGTAGGTTTATAAAAAAACAACAGGCCTCTTCTGGGCCTGTTGTTTTTTGTTCTGAGGAATAATTTTTGTAATAAAAGAGGGCAACAGCGATGTTGCCCAAAGAGCAAGTCTTAGTAATATGTTCCGTGTCGAT
>CAZMCZ010000001.1:29024-66918 GCA_964565145.1 uncultured Pseudobdellovibrionaceae bacterium
GGGCAACAGCGATGTTGCCCAAAGAGCAAGTCTTAGTAATATGTTCCGTGTCGATCATTCCAATGATCATAGAGAGCGGAACGTTCTTCCATGGCGTGCCGGTGGTGGTTTTTCTGTGGTGGATAAGGGCAGGGGATTGACAAGGGGAAAATTATTTGCTATAATGGTTCTATAAAGTAAAAGCGGGTGCGTTTGTCTAGGGGGACAAACTCTTGTAGAGGAAACAGTACTGTTTTCATACAAGACACCCACTCTCTAAGCAGACGTCAGTCTGTTTTTTCTTTTTTTAATTCATTAATACGTTAGAAGCGTATGCAAAAACAAAAACACATTTCCCGCAAAAAGGGAACGGCATATGTGCTTGGAGCATTAGCACTTTTTGTCGCAGCGCCAGCACTCGGTGCTATTTTGGTGCAGAACTTTACGCAATGGGATGTCGTCGTCGACACGCCACCAATTGCAAAAGTACAAGGTGCCGATGCCAATTACGATGGTGATGGCAATGACACAACAGGGTATTTGCAAGTAAACCTTGGTCAAACAATAACAAATAATGACTCAACACTTGGCACACCAGGTGGAACGGATACACAGCTTGCACATGAGGAAATCTCTTTCACATGTTTTGCGGGCGACCGTACATACTACACTGATGTCATTCAGTTAGACAACACAACAGCGAGTGAAGATTGGGATGTGACGCTAACAGTAGAGGCAGATCTCAATGGGAACGCTGCCGTGTCTGATACCTTTACCGCAGGTAATGCAGATATTTGGCTCTTTACATCAAGTCAAGATAGTACCGGTGGTGCTATTACAGAGATTCCAAATCCTGGAAACTATGGCTCACTTACGCAGTGGTATAATGCCGCAGCGCCAAACGGAGCAATCCAACTTGAAGTTGTCGGTGGCACATTGAGTGTTGCACAGGCAACAACGGGACCATTTACAATTCCTGCCGGCGAACAACGTCAATTGGGACTTGTTGTTGACTGTGGTTCTGATATGGTTGATGCACAAACAGGTACATTCCGTATGACTGTTGCAGCACAACCGCACTAGAATAGTCTTAAGACTTCTAGAGAAAAAAGAACGGGTGATGTGCAGTGAGGGCTTTCCTCACTGCACCACCTGTTTTTATTTCGTATTTTTATGAAAAAGTCATCACCAGAACATGCGCACGATCGTCACCGCACAAAACACTACCGTTTTGTGGAATATATGGCATTTATTGTCAGTGCTCTCGTGCTTGTTGTCATCGGCATGTGGACATATGGGCATCAACACCAAGCGTTGCGACAACAAAATCATGGCATTTCTGATGATTTTATAGAACAATCGGTGACGCCGAGGGTGTCATCGACAAATCATATAACGTTTTCGCTTCCACCATTGCCATCTGATGAGCAGATACACGCCATTATTAACAAGGTTTTTGTGCAGACATGTGATGGTTGTACCCAGCAACCATTAGAATGTCTCACGCAGTATCGCATAGATAAACGTCTTGTGCGTGCACCCGGATATGAATACCTTGCAGTTGATGTGCAAACCGGGTCAGCGACACATCCCGCTACGTATACGGTGATAATGGACATCCATAACGATTATGCCGTTGTGCGTCACAGTGGCAGTGTAAACAACGCGGTGTGTAAGAAATGGCCACAAAAAAAGAATACAAGAAACGTTCTTGTGCCCGGCACAGATACGACGAAGGGATCGTTTCTCAGCGTGACTTCGTCAAAAGAATGAACGTGTAAACCCCACAACACTTTCAAGAATGATCATGATTCCCCCACACAAAAACAATCATCATAAAACAACGATTATAGCGTTTGTACGACGCGTCGGTTTTGTGTTTTTGTATCGGTGTGACGACATTCTTTTTGACATTGTGCGACTGTATGGACGAGGTGTTTATCGGCGTATTGTGCGCGTAAAGGGTGTGGTGGCGTTGTCTATGGTGGCACGTTGGCAGAAAAGGAAACGCGTTGTTCGGCGATGGCGTTTTAAGAGAAAAACGATTGGCACAACGACATATTATCGAGATTTCCAGAGAAAGGTTAAGGATCGCATGACGATGCGAATAATATCATTGCGCGCTGTGGGGGCGGGGTTTGGTATTTTGATCCTTTTCCTTTCTTTGGCAACCTCGCAGTTTTATAGCGTGAATGATTTGTATGCGGAAATCAAACCGCAAAACTTCGTGGAAAACACCTCTACGGTTGGTCCGGGCTTGGAAATGCTGTCCTATGAGACGCGCGCAGAAAATACAAAAACCACAAAGGCGGATTTTGATAGCGGAACATATAGCAACGGACAATTTCTCTCCGGTCACGATGATGTGGCGTCTTTTGTGGCAAGCGATGATTATCTCACGCTTGGACACTATGGTGCCTATGCACCAGACACATCAGAAAACGATTGGTGGGATGATGATGGAGATAGTAGCACCAAATATCATTGGCGGTATCGTAAATGCTTCACGATAGACAACAGTGCCAGTGCTGATGCTTTGATAGAATATCCCATTTACCTTTCTGTTGATACGGCAACGCTGGTTGGTGCCGGGAAGATGCTTGCAAGTGGTGATGACATTCGTTTTACCAATAACGACGGCGATGTCCTTCCGTTTCAGATTGCCGATGATATGAATAGCGCGTCAACGCGCTTTTGGGTGCAGGTTGATCATATCGCTTCCGGCGCACAGGAAGACCTCTGCATGTACTATGGCTATATTGGCAGTGGGACACCACCGGCGCAAAGCAATCAGGAAGCGGTTTTTCGCTATAGTACGCCGAAGGACATCTATTATGTTGTTGCAGATCGTGCAGAGGGAAGCAAGACGCAATTTAGCAGTTACGCCGATGGTAATGATGTATCGGTAGCCAACTATACAAAAACATTAACGGCATATGAATCCGATATTTATCCAACAAACATTACAACATTGACGCAGACCAGCGCCATAAGCACCACAAAGCCCATTAACGCAACGTATAATGCCAATGGTACGGACAACCTTGTTCCGGCACATTTTGCCGGAGAGCATTTTGTCTATCGTATGGACCGCTATACCAATCAGTTTTCCTTTATCTCACCGTGGTGTGATGCTGATGTAGAGGTGCGCAATGAAAATAACGCCCTTGTCGCTAATGGTTCTTTTACGATTGCACAGGGCACAATGCATAATCTCTCCACAAACAACAGCGCCGGAAATGGCATTGCAAATGACAGCGCGGTGATTGTTGATGTGACAAATAACTGTCCTATTCTTGCACAACACCATAGCAATAACGGCGGTGATAGTTTTGTCATGCACCCAGCAGAACGTGAGTGGTATGGTGTCGGTTCCGGCAATATACAGATTGCAGCGCTCAATGACAATACATCTGTGACACTCTATCGTAGTAGCGGTGCATCAAACACGTATACACTGCAACGGGGTGAAAATGTCATGATTAATGATGCAGGCTCGCAGGGCTCAGATCCGGCACATCATGTGGTGGCTGATCAACCGATTGGTGTCGGTTCGTTGGCTGATGGTGATGGCGGGGAAGCGACGACATTTTTGCCGGTGGAGGAGATGGGTTATCGTTATTATATCGCAGATGATACACAGTATATCGCTATCGCTACGCGCGCCGGCATAACAACGACTGTTGATTTGTACAATGATGCAACAGTTTGTGACAACGGTGCACCCGATGAAACACAAACGGTTTCTCCGACGGGAAATAATCCGGGAAAAGTTTACTTTGGTGCGACGAGTGCGGGCAATCATATTCCTGCCGGTGCGTGTATTGTCGCCGATGAACCAATCGTTGCTTACAATGAGTACAATGGTGCGGGTGACGAACACAATATCTGGAATGAAGTCCAAAATCGGCAGTTTGTGGGTGCCGTGCCGACGCAGAGCTTTGGCGCAGAAGAAATCGGTCAATGGCATCTGGATGCAACACATACATGGATTCGGCGCACGCCCATAACCATTACTAACACCACTGCAACGGCCGTCAATGATTATCAAGTGCATATTGATTTGAGTACGGTTACGACGAGCGGATTTTTTGATAAGACGCAGGTTGATGGTGGCGACATCCGCATTGCCGGAGTCCTGGGCGATGGTACAGATGATATCGTCTATGCTCTTGATACGTTTGACCGTACTAGTGCAACAGGGGATTTGTGGGTGCGCGTGCCAAGCATCCCAGCAAATGGAAGTACGACATTTTATATGTATTACAGTCCCATTGGTGTGGATGTTGCGGGATTGGGAAGCGTGTTGTGGCTTGATGGAGCGGACAGTGCCACGATTACGCAAACAGCATCGCGTGTGAGTCAGTGGAATGATAAATCCGGTAATAGCAATGACGTTACACAAAGTGCCAATGCACGCAAACCGGAGGTAACGATTGATAACGGACATCAAGTATTGGATTTTGCGACCGATTATATGCGTGATGATAGCGGACTTTTTGGGACGGCAAGCTATGATGATTCTTATGTTTTTGTCGTTATGAAAAATAAGGTTCTTCCGGAAAACGGCGCGCTGTTTTATGAGCCAATCGTCGGACCCGGATCTAGTCGCTATAGCGCTAATGCGCCGTGGGGTACAGAAGTGCGGTATTATCCCAATGCCGGCACCAATGCGGCGTCACGACTTTCCGGTGTCTATGGTGGTGATACGACAACCTATCATACCGTGCGCTTTGAAGCGCATAATGGCGGTGCGCGCGCGGTTTCTCGTGATGGCGTTCTTTTGGTGGGAGATACCAATGGGACATCGTTTACCGGCAATGGTGGGAGTTTTACCGTTGGTGCCTATGCTTCCGGAGCGCGCATGCAGGATATGTATCTGGGTGAGATGATTGTCATCCCTACGGCGTTAACACCGACACAGGTACAAAACGTTGAGGCGTATTTAACACAAAAATGGATTAGTGGACCAACGACGACCCTCACAACAACGGGCGATCATATGGCGGTATTTACCACCACAGCGCCCGTGCCAAATTATTACATTGTTGACCAACGCGCGCTTTCTGAACAATTGTCCATTATTTCTTTTGCAGATGACAACCACGTCAATGACACGGTTACAACGCAGACACTTTCAGAGGGGCAGATAGCCACACTTCCTTTTGGCGACGGCATTGCGCAGACGGATGTTTATCGTGTCACACGGCCACTGCATATTGACTTTGACGCCGACGCTACGGATTCTGCCGTTCCAATCGGATATGCCGGAAAGGAATTTGTGTATAATGTTGGGCGAAATAATGACGTGTTTAGTTTTTATGCGCCGTTTGGCGATGCACAGATTCAGATTCAACAAAGTGGCGCTACCGGTTGGACGACGTTACAAAGCGTGATGCTATCGGCAGGAAATGGTCTAACGGTTGCGCAAAATATCACCAACAATCACGCATTTAAGATTGTGTCTGATGAGCCAATTCTTGCCTTTCATCGCAATCAATCGTATGACTCAAAAATCCTCTATCCGACACACCTTGCGCTTGAGCCAAATTCCGGAAAGTATGAGCTTTATGGTATTGGGTCGAGCTCTTTGCGTCTTGCATCCGCCAGTGATGCTACCGTGACGCTCTATCGAAGTGATGGCACGCAGAGCACAATCACACTCAATGCCGGCAATAACTTTGTCTATAGTGAAAGTGGTGGTGGTGCGCAGGGTGATTCACGTGGCTATCATATCGTCTCCGATGTGCCGATTGGTGCGACAAGCTACGCTGATGCTGATGGTGGTGAGACGGCCGTGTTTGTTTCGCAACGAGAATTTAGCGATACCTATGTCCTATCCAGCCCTGTACAGTATATGAGCATCGTGACACGAGATCCCGGTGTCACCTGTCGTGTGTATGATGCTCTTGGCGTGGAAGTCACCAGTGGTCCCGGCGCAATGGATCACGTGCCACCACAGACAAGCACAAACAACGCACTTCCATATCCTAATCGACTACACATTGGTGGTAATGACACGTCCGATCCGGCGTTTTTCTCTGCGGGATACCGTATGCAGTGTGATGCGCCGGTCTATGCATATTACGAACAGCATGTTGGCGGACTCAAAACAGATGAGACGAGTTGGCTCAGTTGGCCACAGGGACGTACGCGCAATGCTCTGGAGCCACAAATTGCCGACGTGGACACAGCACAGGAAGAAGGCCTTTATTTTGAAAGTGGTTTTGACAGTGGAAGTGCCGGCACTGACGCAGAAGCAACGGCAACGTATCTTTTTGATGTGAGCGGAATCGTTTACGGCGGTGATACGTATTGGCGAGACCTTTTGTGGGAAGAGGTCGTGAGTGATCGTAGTGGTGAAAATGCCGTAGAACAAATCACATTGGAGGTCGCTTATGCCGACCCAACGCCAACATGCAGTAGCGCGACGTACAGTGCCTTTGCACCGCTTACTGCCGTGACGGTGTCGTCATCATCAAGCACCACCCTTGCCCACGAAACAAGAACAACGCAGACAAAACGTGGCATGATTGCAGGGACGGCCAGTGACCATAGTTGTATCAAGGTGCGCGCTACCGTGCGTACCGGTGACGAAGCGTTTGCGCCGGCATTAAATAATTTGCGCGTGGGATATTATGTGCCCACGGTATTGGAGGGACAAACAGATACGCCAACAATCAACATTGATGGTGCAACAAGTGGCATGGCACAAGAGTATCGTATCCTCAAGGTGCGTACCAATGACACGGGACTTGCAAACTCTGAGGCCTTTATGACGTATCATGATGTGAGTACGCCGGGCGTTTTTTCTCAGGCAGATTTTGATCTTGTAGAAGAAGGAAGCCTCACAACACACTCACAATTCCAGTTCCCACCGTTTCCATCAGTATCACCGACGTCCGCCGGCAATCATACTCCATTTGACAGCACGCACGCTACAATGCTCTATGTCACGCATGAGCGCTCTTTGGGGTCTGTGGAGACGATTGACCTTTCTTTTGATGTGGATATTGCGACGGCGGGCGGTCCGGTCCTTAGTCGTGATGTATCACTTTCTTTTAGCGGATTATAAAAATGATGTATACTGGAGAGTATTATTATCATCACTATTTTATATTTTTATGACACAATCTACGACAGCACAGAAACGCTTTTTTTCACAAGAAAATTTGCAACAATTTTTCCGTGATGTGTTTTCTGTTGCGATGTATTTTCTCGTTTTTCGTATTTTCTTTGCCTTCCTCTTCGCCTTTCTCTTTGCGCAGGAGTGGCATGTAGAGAAGGTGTGGCACTGGCTCCCCATTATCGCCTTTAATGCGGACGTTGCGACTTTTGAGACGATGAATTCTTATGCGGTTTTTTCCGCTTCCGTTGCCATCTTTGGTATGTTTGTGTACTATGGCATCCACAAAAGCATTCGTATGCGTCCACGGTTGTGGGCGTGGTTTGTGGGTGTGTGTATGGTTTTTTTGCAGTATAGTGTTTTGGTTTTTCTCAATCGGTATTTGCAGTTTGGCGTACATGTCAATCTTTGGTTGCCACTAGGGCTTCTTGTTGTTGGCGCAAGTGGTATTCTCTGGATGCGAGAACGCACATGGCGCAGAGAGATGGAAGTCTAATGACGCATAAGGCGCAGTCTTTTCCGCAAACTCCGCGGTTTCCACCGTCGGGGTTTTTGTTTTGAGGGGAAAAGTTTGCTATAATGAGAGGTACGATTATACAAAAATCAAAAAGAAAATTATGGGTATGCATTTTAAAGATGATTTTACCATTGTCATTGCGGGGCAAGCCGGACAGGGCATTGAAAGTGTCGCAACGGTATTGGCACATATTCTCAAAAAACACGGATATCATGTTTATGTCGCCAAGGAGGTGATGAGTCGCGTGCGTGGTGGCATGAACTCCGTTTCTCTGCGTGTAAACGCAGAGCGACACAATGGTTTTGTGGAGCGCATTGATCTCTTTGTCCCGCTTGATCCCGGTGGCTATGCGCATCTTGAGCATCGTTTCAGTGATGAGACGATTTTTATGGGTGTTGAGGATCCACAAAACGCAGAGAGGGATGTGGCGCGAATTAACTTTTTGCAGATTGCACATGAAGTGGGTCATCGCATCTATGCAAACACGGTTGCCGCCGGTGCCGTACTGGGGCTGATGGATGCTGATCGAGAAATTGCCACAGATTATTTACGGACGTTTTTTGCGCGTAAAGGCGCGGATGTCGTTGAGGCCAATATTGTGGCACTGGAAAAAGGATTTACGATTGGTGCGCATACGGCATATCATGAGGATATCACGTGCGCGTTTCATGTTGATGACGATTTGAAAGAGCACGTTTTTCTCTCCGGTTCCGAGGCCGTTGGCTTTGGTGCTTTGGCGGGTGGCTTGGATATGATTTCTTCGTATCCGATGTCGCCGGCAACCGGTGTGTTGACCTTTCTTGCGCAAAACGGCAAAGAATGTGGTGTGCTTGTCGAGCAGGCGACAGATGAAATTGGCGCAATCAATATGACACTTGGCGCCGTTTATGCCGGCGCACGCGGTATGGTGACGACGTCCGGTGGGGGGTTTTGTTTGATGATGGAATCGGTTTCTCTCAGTGGGATGACGGAGACGCCAATCGTTATCCACATCGCACAACGTCCAGGTCCCGCAACCGGCTTACCGACACGAACAGCGCAAGAAGACCTCAATCTCGTCCTCTATGCCGGACATGGAGAGTTCATGCGGGCGATTTTTGCACCGGGGACGCCGGAAGAAGCGTATGACCTGAGTGCGCATGCGCTTGCGCTTTCTGATAAATATCAAATGCCGGCTTTTGTATTGACGGATCAACATTTCGTGGATGCACTTTTTTGTGTGCCACAGAGCGCATTGCAACAAAAGGATACGACGAAGCATTTTGTCAAAACGTCAAAAGAGTATAAGCGCTATCAGCTTACGGACGATGGTATAAGTCCGCGGGGCATTCCCGGCTATGGCACGGGTCTTGTCATGGTTGACAGTGATGAACATGATGAGCAGGGACGTATTACGGAGGACATGGATTATCTGCGTCCGGAGATGGTGGCAAAGCGATTTTTTAAGCGTAAGCAACTCTTGATTGATGTGGCATTGCCTCCGGTTTTGGCAGGTGTCAAAGCGTACAAAATTCTGGTTATTTCATGGGGCTCAAACAAGCCAACGGTTGCCGAAGCCGTTGCAACATGCAAGAAACGTGGTATGGCGCATGCACATTTTCCACAGGTCTTTCCGCTACACAAAAGCGTCAAAGCGCTACTCAAAAAAGCGCAAAAAATTGTAGTCGTGGAAAATAACGCACAAGGACAATTTGCAGACCTGCTCACACGAGAAACGGGCATCACCATCGATAAACGCATCACGCAGTACAATGGCCGTCCGTTTAGCGTTGAAGGGCTTGTAGAACAATTCAATAAATTGAAATAATTATATGATTGGTAGCGCACAAAAACAACATGAGAAATCGTTTGCTATTCCACACGGCATTGATAATCAGTGGTGCCCCGGTTGTGGAAATTTCCCTATCTTACAAACGGTCAAAAAAGCGTTAAAAGATGTTGGATGGACACCGGAAGAAACAGTCTTTGTCAGTGGCATCGGGCAAGCGGCAAAATTTCCGCAATATGCCGGTGCACATTATTTCAATGGATTGCATGGGCGCGCATTACCGGTAGCAACGGGCATCAAGGCGGCAAATCCACGACTCAATGTTGTCGTTACAAGTGGTGATGGCGATGTTTACGGTGAAGGAGGCGATCACTTTATCCATACGATTCGTCGCAATCCCAACATTACGGTTATTGTCCATGACAATATGATCTACGGTCTGACGAAGGGGCAGGCGGCGCCAACATCAGAAATCGGTCTTGTGACGCCAACACAGCCACAAGGTGTTTATGATAATCCCATCAACCCTGTAGCGCTTGCCATTTCTTTGGATGCGCCGTTTGTCGCACGTGCCAATGCCGGCGATCCGTTGCAGGCGCAAGAGATTATTCGCAGAGCTTTTGAGCACAAGGGTTTCGCTCTGGTTGACATCTTTCAGCCATGTGTCGTCTTTAACAAAACAAACACCTATCAGTGGTTTAAGGAGCATACGTACACCATCACGCCGGAGCATGATGCCAGCGATCAAGAGCAGGCGTTTGCCATTGCACTGCAAAGTGAGAAATTTCCCTTGGGCGTTCTTTATCAACATACGCGCCGTCCGATTTTTGATGATGTCGTGGGAACGTACGATGATGATTTGCGTCCACTGTATGAGCGAAAGCGTGACTTTACGATTGTTGATGCGCTCTTGCGCGCACGACAATAATATGATGACGTAGCAAGGCCTTGTAGCAGAGCATATGCTACCGGCCTTTTTTACGATGTGGACGGACACGTTTTTTGTTGGGCTGTTTTGCTTTGATGATCTCTATGATAAAGATTTGCTATATGAAAAGACCTGCGCCTATGGGGAGCAGGTCTGTTTGCGATTATTAGACGCCACGGATTTTTAGTTGTGTGACGTTGAAAGAATAGGGCTTCACAAAGCATCCTCTTTGCATCATTCTTTTCTCATTTTCTGTGAGTGGTGTGCCGTCGCTAAAAGTAATCTCAACACCTTTTCTTTTGTAGAGCTCTAGAAGCATTGCGCTGTGGATGCATGTGCCACGTGAAACATATTTTTTGAAACAATATGTTGTCAATTCTTCCGCAGACATCGTTTTATACGGCATGTACGGTGGTTTGCTCATCAGAAACCTCCTTCATTTATTTGATGATAGTATAAGTGTAGGGTTTTTTCGTGGTCTTGTCAAATAGATCTATCACCTACGCTTTACTTTTTATGTGCTTCTGCTATACTCGTGAGTAGAATATTATCGTATAGATTTATGGGACAAATTATCCTTATTGCATTGGTGGCGATTGCCGTGCTTCTCATTGTGTCAATTCTTTTGCAAAGTCGTGGCGAAGGACTTGGTGTCTTGGGTGCTGATATCGGTGGCTCGTATCATACCAAACGTGGTTTTGAACAATTTTTATTTTATGCTACCATTGTGCTTGCAGTGTTGTTTATTTCTACGGCGCTTATCGCTGTTCGTATTGGCGCATAATAATTAGTAACATACGCGTATTTCTCGTTTTAGCTTTTTTAGTGTCTTTTCTCCAAAACAGTGGTTTGCGATTACAAAGCATGCATCTTTGGCACAAAAATTTGTCATTGCCGTGCTTTTTATTTTGCTCATCATGACATCGTTGTGGTGGGTGCGTTCTTTGTATGTTTTCTTTACACAGCCGGTTGCTACACATGGCGGACAGTATGTTGAAGCAATGATTGCACAGCCACGTTTTATCAATCCGTTGCTTGCTCCGGCATCATCGTCAACAGACAAAGCACTGACGCGTCTTATCTATAGCGGGCTTTTTGCATATGATGCTGAGGGTCTTTTGAAGATGGATCTTGCAGAACGTTTTGAGCAAAGCGGTGATGCCAAAGAATATGTCGTCTATCTGCGTCAGGACGCCACATGGCATGATGGTGAGCCCTTTGGTGCTGATGATGTTCTCTATACCATCAACACCGCAAAAAATGTTGACTATGGTGCCGTCGGCGTGCTGGCGGATATTCGTCTGGCATTTCGTGATGTTTCTATTAAGAAGCGTGATGCCCATACGGTTGTCTTTACTCTGAAAGAGCCACGCGCCGATTTTTTGCATGTGTTGACACTGGGTATATTGCCGGAACATATATGGCGTAATGTTTCTTTGCAACAATTTAACACAACCGATTTCAATGTGAAGCCGATTGGTACGGGACCGTATAGTTTTGTCGATGTGCATGCCCTTGCCGATGGTACGGTGCAGGAGTATATTCTTCGCGCTTATGAGGGGTATTACAAGGGGGAGCCGTATATCACGAAGTTTTCTTTTCGTCTGTATCCCGATCGCGACCATGCCGTTGCGGCCTATAATAGCGGAGAGATTGGTGGCGTGACGATTGATACGCCGGAGCAAGACAATATGATCACAGCGCAAAAAACACACAAGCAACATATTGCCGTGCCATCATACTATGCGGTCTTTTTTAATCAGACAAAGAGCGTTCCATTGGCTTATGATGATGTGCGCGCAGCGTTGGTTATGGGGATTGATCGCCGGGCGATTATTGATGCGGTTTTTGGTGACTTCGCACAGGATGTGCGAGCGCCACTGCTTGCCGGCATGAACGGCTATAGTGCGGACTTTTTGCAACCGGAGCAAGCACAAGATCAGGCGCGTCAAAAATTAGAGAGTGCGGGGTGGAAAGTCGGTGATGATGGTGTGCGCTTTCGCGGTGGCGACAAACTTACCTTTACACTTACCGTGCGTGATGATCAGAAGCAACTTGTGCGTGTTGCGGAATTACTGCAAGAGCAATGGAAGGCCATTGGTGCGCGTGTTGACATTCGCAAGGTGCGCAAAGATGAATTGGCTACGAATGTGATCAAACCGCATGAATATGACGCTGTGTTGATGCCACATCCGTTGCGATGGGATCAGCCACGCCTACGACAGCTATGGCATAGTGATTTCCGTGAAGGCACAGGGAAAAACTACGCGCTGTTTAAGGACGCCGTCGTTGATCGCACCCTTGATGACCTTGAGAAAACAACAGATTTATCACAACGTGCGACGGAGTATCTCACCATTCAAAAGCGTATTCTGGCAGAAGATCCGGCTCTCTTTCTCTTTGCGCCGGGATTTGTCTTTGCCCATACCGATAAGTTGCATGGCAGTGGGACGTCACGCGCCAATGTTTCGTCTGATCGTTTCAGTGATGTATCGCAGTGGTATGTCCAAGAAAAACGAGAGTGGAAAAAATAGCGGGACGTGTTGTCGTGGATTGATGCTGAGGATGTTCCTTTTACGCGTGTAAAAAAATAAAATATTATATGAAGAACAACATTTCCTGTGATTATTCCCATGTAGAGGCGTTTAGTGATCCATCATCTGTACGACAGGACATTGTCCAGAGTGCACAAACGCTCATGGATGGTTCTGGTGCCGGTGCGGCATTTCGCGGATGGCTTACGTTGCCAGAGCAATATGACCGCGAAGAAGATGCACGCATTCGCGCCGTGGCCCAGAACATCCGTGAGGATGCAGATGTTTTTGTTGTTATTGGCATCGGTGGGTCTTATCTGGGTGCGCGCGGAGCGATTGAAGCTCTAAAAGGGACGTTCTATAATGAATTGTCGCCTCAAAAACGTCAGGGTCCGCAGATTTTCTTTGCTGGCAATAATCTCAGTGGCACGTACCTTCGTGACATTTTGACGCTACTGGAAAATAAAAGTGTTTATGTGAATGTGATTTCTAAATCAGGTACGACGCTTGAGCCGGCCGTTGCTTTTCGTCTCATCACAAAAGAGCTTGCAGTGCGCTATAGCGCTGACGAACTGCGAAAGCGCATTATTGTCACTACAGATGCAACCTCCGGCGCGCTGAAAGACTTGGCAGATAAAAAAGGATATGAAACATTTGTCGTGCCAGATGATATTGGTGGGCGCTATAGCGTGCTTACGGCCGTCGGACGGTTGCCCCTTGCCGTTGCCGGTATTGATATTGAGGCGATGATGCGTGGTGCACGGGATGCTATGAAGCTCTATGATGCGCCCTATGAAGAAAATCCATGTTATCATTATGCGGCGGCACGGACGGCACTCTATCGTGCAGGATATAAAATTGAAATTTTTACACAGTTTGAGCCGGCGTGGCATTATTTTGCAGAGTGGTGGAAGCAACTTTTCGGGGAGTCAGAGGGCAAGGAGCATAAAGGCCTCTATCCGTCTTCTCTGGATTTTACAACCGACCTTCACTCTCTGGGGCAATACGTCCAAGAGGGTGAGCGACATCTTTTCAAAACGATTTTGCACATTGAGGAAACAAAAGACGCTGTCGTCGTGCCAGATGATGGAGAACATGATGATGGCCTAGAGAATCTTTCCGGGAAGTCCTTTGATGTTTTGAATACTGCCGCGCAACAGGGGACATTGATTGCGCACGCCGACGGTGCTGTGCCACAAATTGTTCTCTCACTACCACAACAGGACGCCTATTATCTGGGGCAATTGTTTTTCTTCTTTGAAAAAGCATGCGCTGTGAGCGCGTACGCGTTGGGTGTCAATCCCTTTGATCAACCGGGCGTAGAGGCGTATAAGAAGAACATGTTTCGTCTTTTGGGCATATAGCTCCTCTATGATGGGCATTTTCTACGCATTTTTCATGTCGTGGTTGTGTTTTTGTTTGTAACACTATCAAAAAGAGCCGGTGCAGGGTAAACATAAAAGTATCATACTTTATCATACTTTTATTTTACAAGGGGTGATAAAGGATGTATGATAGATGCATCTTATAACAAACACATGCCATTACGTAATCGCATTTCTATCACTCTGCGCAAGGACCTCTTGCAACAAATTGATTATGCAATCCAACAGGGTGACGCACAAAATCGTTCCAATGCCATTGAACAAGTTTTAATGGAAAAGTTTGGCAATGCACATGCACGCAGAGCCGTCATTCTTGGCGGAGGTTCCGGCGTTGACGTTGATGGAGTGCGGACGTCTGTTCTTCTCGCAACAGTGGACGGGAAAGTGCTCATTGATCGGCATATTGAGCGTTTAAAAGCTGTTGGCGTTGAGGAAATCATTCTCTCCGTCGGTGCTTTCGGTGATGCGGTGCGCTCTGTGGTTGGTGATGGGTCGCGTTATGATATTTCCATTGTCTATTTTGAGCGTGATCACGGCACGGCAAGCGTGTTGCGCAAGGCGCGGAGCTTACTTAAAGAGACGTTTATCATGCTTAATGGGCACATCATCATTGACGATGTTGACTTTGAAGATATGATTTTGGCGCACAAAAATATGCGCGCGCTTTGTACGATTGGGTTAACTACGATCGCGCAACCGGGCAATTATGGGCAGGTGAAGATGCGTGGGTCACATGTCGTACAGTACGTAGAGAAACCCGGTGACAAAGAAAGCATCTCGCACATCATCAATGCCGGCATCTACATCATTGAGCCGGCAGTTTGTGCTCTTGTGCGACCGGACGAAGCATCTATTGAACAAAACATCTTTCCACTTCTGACGCGTAAGGGGATGTTGCATGGGTATCTGTTGGATACGCCTTGGCAACGATATAAAAAATAAACAACGCCTATGAAAACGACAATGAAAGCGGTTATTCTTGCCGGAGGCTCCGGCACACGACTCTGGCCATTGAGTCGTAAGCAAAAACCAAAGCAGTTTCAAAAAATGACATCGGATCAAACGATGTTGCAAGAAACGTATGCGCGACTTGCAAAACATTTTTCGCCGGATGCCATTTACATCTCCACAAATCAGGACTATGTGCAGGAAGTCTCTAAAGAACTGCCGGAAATCAATAAACGCAACATCATTGCCGAGCCTCTTGCACGCAATACCGCTCCGGGCATTGCACTTGCCGCGGCAACGATTGCGCAACACCATGGCGATGATGCAATGATTGCGGTCTTTCCCGCAGATCATATGATCAAAAACCACGCCGTGCTCTTTCAGGCACTTGATAACGCTGAGGCGTTTCTCACACAACAGCCAACATACATCATAACGCTTGGTCTGGCGCCAACTTATCCGGAAACGGGGTATGGTTATATCAAAAAAGGTATGGTGCTTGATAAGCAAAAGCAGATTTTTGCCGTTGATCGTTTTGTGGAAAAGCCGGACGCAGAAACGGCGCAAAAGTATATCCGTGAAGCATCGTATTATTGGAATGCGGGGATGTTTGTGTTTGTTGCCGGCGCCATGCTTGCAAAATATCAAAAATACATTCCAAAAACTTATGAATGCATCAAAGAAATTCAAGAGGCGATGGCGACAGATTTTGCAACGGACGTTTGTCGTAAGCAGTACGAAAAAACAGATGCGATCAGTGTTGATTATGCGATTATGGAAAATGATTCTCATGTGGCCGTGATACCGATTGCGGATCTCGGATGGAGTGATGTGGGGAGTTGGGCGGCGCTAAAGGACGCGCTTGTGGGTGATGGTGATGAGCACTTGGTACAGGGCGAGCATATTGATTTTGAGAGCACAAACTTGGTCGTGCATGGTGACACCAAGCCCATTGTCACTATCGGATTGAAAGATTTGGTTATTGTGGACACAGAGCATGCGTTATTGGTCTGTGATCGTCGTCATGCGCAATTTGTCTCCAGCGTGGTGAAGTCTCTCCAAGACACCAAACATAAAAAAATTATCTAGTCTATGCCACATATTTACCCTATTGATACAACACGAAAGGAGATTTATCAAAAAAAAGTCTGGGGCAATTCCAAAGAACTGGAAATGATTATGGGTCCTCTGCCGGCGTGCTATGCGCAGGAGACGATTGGTGAGATTTTTCTCGCATCGACGCATCCGGATGGTCCAAGCGCTTTTGCCGATGGAACGCGTTTTGATACGATGATTGCATCCGAAAAATGCAAGCGCACTTTCGGGCATGGGGTTTATGGGTATGGAGAATTTCCATTGTTACTCAAGATTTTGAGTGCAACGCAATCACTGTCCATACAAACACACTATGCAAATAAGGTAGAGGCCTGGTATGCTCTTTCTGATGGAGAGATGCTTTACGGATTGACGGCCGAAGGTGAGAAAATGGTGGTTCGTGCAGAGGGTCGCAAGACATTGGGTGAGCTTTTGCATCGCACGTCTGACGTGGAAACGCTTGCGCGATATTTTAATTACGTCACCTTTAAAAAGGGTGAGGCCTATGTCATCCATGCCGGCATGGTCCACGCACTGCTCTCGGGGACGGTTTTTGAGCCACAAAAAAATTCCAATCTCACAAATCGCGGTGGTGATTGGGGACGAAATCAGCCGGACCGCCCGTTGCATTTGAAGGAGTTTTTTGAATCGCTTTATCCTTTTGCTATTACGCCGACGCCAATCAAAAGGGTCGTGTGTGATGATTCGGCCGGCGCAACTATGCACTATGTTTTTGCGACAAGCCATTTTGTCGTGCAAGAGCTTCACGTGCGGACGTCCTATGATTTTGCGGGCAGTCGGCATCGTTTTGTCATCGGTTTTTGCATTGAGGGCATTGTAGAGATCACCCATGGCAAGAGGCATTTTAGCGCCGTTTCCGGAAGTGTTTTTTTGATTCCGGCGGAAGACGCCGTGTGGCATCATGCCGGCTCGGGGACAATCCTCTATACATTTGTTGCGCGCCTTCTGGAAGATGTTATTTTACCATTAATCAATCAAGGTATTGCACGTGAGGAAATCATTCAACTCGGAGGCGTTATCCCAAAAGAAAACGATCTCTATATTGAGATGAAAGAGCACGGATTGGTGTAGTGTGTGCCGGATGTGGTTGTATCACATGACGCACAGGACAAAAAGATTCTTCCGGCAGGCATAGAGATGCTCTCATTAGGGGTGGCGCTAGAGGTGCTTGACAATATATTTCTTCCATGCTATCATAGAGAAACTAGAACATCCTTCTTACAATATATAAAAATCTCTAATGGCGTGAAAGCTCTTGTTTGTGTTTTTTGTTTCCATCATTGTGTTGTGCAAAAGATATGCCAAGGTTTTTCATGTTAGTACGTATCGCATAGCGGTCGATGATATTATGTTTTGATGCGTATACTGCATGATTTTTTCTCTTATAACATTCTTGTAAGCAACAAAAGGTGGTTGCGTGAATGTGTGATGATCAATAATAAGTATAAATAACAGAAATAGATGTGATGTTTTTACATCACTTGTGATTTCATTTAAGAATATATGACAGAACAAACAACGCCGTATGCAACAGCGCGTCGCGCGCGTAGAAGTGTGCAAGGCGCCGGTGGATCCAATCGTCGCGGACAAAAAAATGCACAAGAAGTGCGTACGCACGCGCAACAAAAGCGTGATGTGGCACTTGGTATTGCGACAAAGAAAACAACAAAAAAAGTAACAAAGAAAACAACAAAGAAAGCGACAAAGAAACACAGCAGAAAACGCAGTGGGAACAAGCGTGGTGGCAACGGTCGTGGACGCGGACGTTTTGCACAGCCACAAACAAATGCTGAGCGTGTGCTCGACATCACGTCACGTGATGGCGACACAAAGGCGCCAAAGATTCCGCCGATTGAAAAAGACACATTACGGATTATCCCTATCGGAGGCAATGAGGAAGTGGGTCGCAATATGGTCGTTTTTGAATATGGTACCGGTGGCGGGAAGAGCGACATCGTCGTTGTTGACATCGGTATGCAGTTTCCGGAAGAAGATATGCCCGGCATTGATTATATCGTGCCAAATGCGAGTTACCTCAAAGGAAAGGAAAAAAACATTCGTGGTGTGATTTTTACGCACGGGCATCTTGATCATATCGGTGCAGCGCCCGTTGTTCTTAAACAATTGGGATATCCGCCAATTATTGCGCGCGATCTTACGCTGGCGCTGGTCAAAAAGAAAGTAGAAGATGGCAATCCCGGAGCGGCAAGCCTTCTCAAAACAATCAGTGTAAAAAATCTTGACAAGAAAATGTCACTGGGCATTTTTAAGGTAAACTTTTTTGAAGTAGAGCATTCCATAATGGATTCTATGGGTGTTGCATTGGAGACGCCGGTTGGCACGCCAATTCATCTTGGTGACTGGACGATTAGTCATGATCCTGCCGATGGAAACAAGATTACATATGAACAACTCAGCAAGCTTCCCGCTCCACGCATTTTGATGCTTGAGAGTCTTGGCGCGGTAAAGACGAGTACAAGCAGTGAAAAAATCGTCCAAGGCAATTTGGAAGACTTGATTAAGGGCGCAAAGGGACGTGTGATCTTGGCGACATTTGCTTCTCAGGTGAAACGTATCAAACTTCTTTTGGAATTTTGTGAACGTGTTGGTCGCAAGGTTGCGCTTGATGGATACAGTATGCGTACAAATGTTGAGATTGCCAAAGAGCTTGGCTATATCAAAGTAAAGCCCGATACGCTCATTCCAATCAACGATATTCATAAATATCCGGATCATAAGATTTTGGTATTGTGCACCGGCGCACAAGGCGAGCACAATGCCGCGCTCAATAAGATTGTGACGGGGCATCATCGATTTATAAAATTAAAAAAAGATGATACGATTGTGTTTTCATCGTCTGTCATTCCCGGAAATGAACGCACCATCCAGCGTCTCAAAGACAACTTGTATCGCAAGTGTGACAATGTCATCCATAGTGACATCATGGACATCCATATGGGAGGACATTCAAACTCTTCTGATATTCAAGAAGTTATCAAAATGGTAAAGCCACAGTATTTCTTGCCGGTGTATGCTAATCATTTTTTCCTCAAAGAAGCGGTGAAGCGCGCTGTGGAAATCGGCTTCCCAAAGGGAAAGACGGCGGTTTTGGACAATGGACAGATTATAGAATTTACAAAGAAGGGCGTTAAAGTGCGCAAAGAAAAAGCGGATAGTAGTTATGTGTTTGTTGACGGGCTTGGCGTGGGTGATATTGGGCACATGGTATTGCGTGATCGTCAGGCACTGGCCGAGGATGGCATGTATACGATTACCGTTCTTATCAACAGTCGGAGCAAAAAGGTCATCAATGTGCAGATTACCTCACGAGGCTTTATTTTTGTGAAAGACAATTTTGATATCGTCAATGAGACCAAGAAAAAGGTTGAAAAAATTGTTGCAGAGACAACAAGCAAAGACGCCACGATGGATTTTCGTGAAATAGAAAAAATGATTCGTGAGCGCATTGGTGAATACCTCTTTCAAAAAACACAACGTCGCCCGATGATCCTTCCCGTGGTGATTGAAGTATAGCGTGGTGCATAATAGAAACAAGCTGAAAGATCGATTGGTCTTTTATGATGGAAAAGCGGACTACTGCTGTAGTCCGCTTTTGTTTAATCCGGTTTAAAGAGATAGCAGATTTCTTCTTGCATCTTTCTGGTTGCTTTCTGAAAGTCATCCCTCACTTGTTCTTCTAGTAAAGCGCGGTTTTCTTTGTCCTCCTCTATATACCGCGCTACAGGTTTGTGTGCCATAAATGTGGTCATCATATCTATGATGATCGTAGTCATGCTAGCAAAAAGCGTATGTGCATAGACGGTATGCACACTTCCATCACCATGGTAAGAAAAATTTTCTGACAAATCCACTGTCAGCGTTTTGATGACGTCAAGCGTGCCATCATCTACTATTTTTTTAAGCTCATGTCGGTAGGCTCTTTCGTTTCTAAAAAAGAAAATCTTTGGTTTTGCTACCGTGCTGACAACATGTTCGTCGTCTGGAAATAATTTTTTTACTTCTTGTGTGTAGAGTGGCTCTGCACACAATAGAATATAGAGTGGTTGATAATCCAGTGTTGTCATGACTTATTCTCCTTTTTTTAAAAGACTATTTTTATCATAGAGAGATTGGCGTATTTGTCAAGACAGCGCTTACTTTTTGTTCTTGTGTTGAGATGTCTTTTTTTCTCTATGCGTGATAAAATAGAGATATAGTAGATGGTTATTTTTTATGACACAAAAGAAAAGACTTTTTAGCGGTATCCAACCAACAGGTAATCTTCACTTGGGAAATTACCTTGGTGCCGTGCAACAATTTAAGACATTGCAACAGACACACGATGCGCTTTTTTGTATCGTTGATTTACATGCAATCACCATTGACCAAGACCCGGAGCAACTTCGGGCGCATATCATTGATCTTACACGCATCTATCTTGCCGCGGGCCTTGACCCAACGCGCGCAATTATTTTTGTGCAAAGTGATGTCAGCGCGCATAGCGAGCTCATGTGGATTCTTAATTGTACGGTCGCGCGCATGGGCGACATGGAGAAAATGACACAATTCAAAGACAAGGCGACGGCAAACGGCGCGCAACGTGCCAGCGTCGGCCTTTTTGATTATCCTGTGCTTATGGCGGCGGATATTTTGTTATATGATACGCAAATCGTGCCGGTGGGTGAGGATCAAGTGCAACACGTTGAGCTTACGCGCACACTTGCAAAGCGCTTTAACAAAAAATTTGGCGAGACGTTTATCATCCCTACGGCGAAGGTGCGCACGCACGGGAAACGCATTATGGGATTAGATGATCCGACAAAAAAGATGAGCAAAAGCGCTCCAAGCACATACAACTATATCGCACTTACAGATGACGCGGAAACCATACAAAAAAAAGTGCGCAAAGCCGTGACAGATGGCGGGACAGACATTACCTATAGTGATGAGCGTCCCGCGCTGAAGAACCTCCTTGATATTTATCATAGTCTTTCCGGTGAGGAAATTGCAGAGATTGTTGCGCGCTATGACGGCAAAGGATTTGGTGCGTTCAAGGCGGGCTTGAGTGATGTGATTGTCGCATTTCTTGCACCGCTCCAGCAAAAAATGGCAGAGATTAGTGATGATGATGTCTTGCGCGTTTTGCATGACGGCGCTCGTCGTGCACAGGTGATTGCCAAAGAAAAACTAACAACCGTACAATCAAAAATTGGTCTTATAAAATAAATTTATGTCATTCCTTGCATCACTACGTCAATCAACATCTCCTTACAGTATCCAGGGGCAACAACTCTTAAACCTCCTCATCCTTCTTGTTATCGGGAAGGTTTTTCTGGATTTACATGTTGCATGGTCTACTGTAATCGTTGTTGTCATTATTGCTATACTCATTGAACACATCCTTTTATATCTGCGTGATGGGGCACTGCGGTTTTTTTCTGTTTCGTCGGTTTTGACAGCGTTGGGACTTCTTTTTATGATTCACGCAGACATGATTGTCATTTATGCGGTTCTGCTATCATTGGCGTTTGTGCAAAAATATGTCTTGCGCGTGCACGGACATCACGTTTTTAATCCCTCCAACCTCGCTGTGACACTGGCACTGCTTCTTTTTCCGCAACATACGTATGTGGAGATGTGGCAGTGGGGGCAACATCTGTGGCTGGGACTTTTGTTATTTCTCTTGGGCTTTGCCATTTTGTGGCGCGTAAAACGCATATGGATACCGCTTGTTTTTCTCGTGATTTATATTCCATTACAGATTTACCTCTTTGCACAACACGGGACGTATCCTCTTGATTTTTTGTGGACGCGACTTTTTTCCGGAGGATTTTTGATTTATAGCATTTTTATGCTTACCGATCCGCGCACAACACCGGAGAAAACATCATGGCAGATCTTTTTTATCACGCTTGTAGCATTGACGGCAACGGCGCTTGATAAGATTTTTGGCATGGTTACGGCGCATCTTTTTTGGGCGCTTACACTCATAAGCGCATTGGTGCCACTGATGCGACTCTGGAGCAAGGAAGATACCGTGCAGAACGACCATCGTCATAGGCGACAGACGTGGGCGATTTCTCTGGGATTATTTACGATGTTGTTGGTTGCAATAGTGTTTTATTCTCTGCTACAGTAGCATGTTTATGCTCTGATGAGTGCGAGGATCTCATCACGTTTTTGTTGCATGAGCTCCTTCGTATCGGCTTCCAAGTTGAGGCGTAGGACCGGTTCGGTATTGCTTGCGCGGACATTAAACCACCAGCGTGACCCCTTTGGCGCATCCCAGTAAGAAATTTTGATGCCATCGAGTTCGTGCAGGGCGCCATCGTGGTAGGTTTCTTTGAGTTTTTGCAGTGTTGCGGTAACGTCTTGTACTTCTGAATTGATTTCGCCACTATGGTAATATCGTCGCAAGTCTGCGACCAGTGCGGAGATGTTTTTGTTGGTCTGTGCCATGAGATTTAAGAGCGTGAGTGCCGCATAGGTTGTGAGTTCGCCATTTTTGTTGGCTTTGAAATAGTAGTGACCGGAAAGCTCGCCGGCAAAGAGTGCATCTTCTTCGCGCATTTGCGCTTTGATAAACGCATGTCCGACACGACACTCATGCGCAATGCCCCCGGCTTCTTCAATCACCTCTTTGACGGCCATGGAAGATCGTAAGTCGTAAAGGATGGTTGCGTGCGGCTCTTTTTTGAGGAGGACCTTGGCAAGCAGTCCGGTAACCAAGTCCATAGAAATAATGTCGCCATGTTCATCAACAAAGCCAATGCGATCGGCATCTCCATCATAGGCAATTCCGAGACTGGCACCGACTTCTATGACTTTTTCACGCAGGTCATCAAGTGTGTCGGTATTGAGTGGATTGGCTTCATGTGCGCTATAGGGGTGGTCGAGGTCGCAGTAGAGTTTGGTGATTTTGATGTTTTTGGGAAAGCGTTCATAAATGGGGAGCTCAAGGACGCCCATGGTATTTGCACAGTCAATGACAAGGTGGAATTTTTTGTTTGCTAGGCGTGCAAAATGTGCAACGTAGTCTTCATAGGGTGTCTTGATATTCGTTGGCGTAACCTTTCCGGATGGTGCGGTCTCTGAATCCTCTTTTTTTGCAGGCATTGTGAGGACAGCATCACGAATATTATTGAGACCGGACACGCTCCCCACCGGTGCTGCATTTTTGCGACAGATTTTGATGCCGTTGTACTCTACGGGGTTGTGTGATGCTGTGACGGCGACGGCGCCATCAACAGGGAGATGCCATGATGCAAAGTAGAGCATCGGCGTTGTGATCATTCCCAAATCAATGACATCACATCCCGCATCGGTGATGCCGAGTATGAGATGCTTCATCAGTTGTACGCCATGGGGTCGCGCATCACGTCCAACGGCAAGTGTTTTTGCGCCGAGCTCTTTGACCGTTGCCACACCGATTTTGTAGGCGGCGTCTTCATCAAAATCTGTGGGATAGATACCGCGAATGTCATAGGCCTTGAAAATTTCTTTGTTCATAGTATTGTGTTGGTATTTTTATTCATTGATGTCGTTACGAAATTTTCGTAAACGCTGACGGTAGAGTGGTTGTAGATTTTCCGGCGCTTTTTTGATGAGTTGTTCATAGTAGTGTATGGTGTCTAAGGTGTTTTGCTCTTTTATAGTAGTGTTTAGAGCGCGCACAAGCATTGGATATTCTTTTTTCTCGTCTTCTGCGAGGCGATAAAATGTTGCAGCCAAGCCCCAGTTACCATCACGCTCTGCTTCTTGTGCAGCTCTATAACCCTCTTTCTTTTTTGGATCGTTTTTTTGCTCGCGCTGTACTTCGGGGATTGTATATTGTTCCATAAAAACTATTCTAGTAAATAATCTTCTCTTAACAGTATACCACTTTTTATTGACGATATCATTATTTTCGGACATAATACGTAATATATTTATTTTTTATAGCATTATCATGGCGCTTCAGGTTGGTATTGTGGGACTGCCCAATGTGGGCAAGTCAACACTCTTTAAGGCACTGACAAAAAATCCCGTCGACATCAATAATTACCCCTTTTGTACGATTGAGCCAAATGTCGGCATTGTCGAAGTGCCCGATGCGCGACTTGACGCATTGGCGACGTTTTCGCAAACACAAAAAAAAGTGCCAACGGCGATTGAGTTTGTGGACATTGCAGGTCTTGTGGCGGGCGCGAGTAAAGGTGAGGGTCTCGGCAATAAATTTCTCGCTAACATCCGTGAAGTCGATGCGATTGTCCAGGTCGTGCGCGTTTTTGAGAATGACAACATCACACATGTAAGTGATTGTGTGGATCCTCTGCGAGACATTGGCATCATTGAAACGGAGTTAATGCTTGCTGATATGGCAACGGTGGAGAAGACGCTTACACGATTGGAAAAAGGCGTACGTAGCAATGACAAAGAGGCCATTATACAGCGAGAAGCGGTCCTAGCGATTAAGGACGCGCTTGATCGCGGTGAGCTTGCACGGAGCGTAGAGCTTGATCTTGCGCAGGAACCTATAGAACGTATTGTGCGTGAGATGATGCTTCTTACGAGAAAGCCGATGATCTACGTGTACAATGTCTCTGATGTTGAAGCAAAACTCTCCAAAGGCTTAGAGGCGCGCGCACATGTCAAAGTGGATATAAAAATTGAAGAAGAGCTCATCGAGATGTCTGTGGAAGAAGCGAAAGAGTTGGAAATGGCTTCGCATTTGCCGGAGTTGATTACGCATGCCTATGACATTCTCAATCTCCAAACATTTTTTACAACGGGAGAAAAAGAAACGCGTGCCTGGACGATAAAAAAAGGCGCAACGGCGCCGGAAGCGGGTGGTGCGATTCACACAGATTTTACAACGCGTTTTATCCGTGCAGAGATTATTCATTGGAAAACGCTTATTGATATGGGGTCGTTTAGCGCCGCACGCGATGCCGGCGTGCTTAAGGTTGTTGGCAAGGATTACGTGATGCAGGATGGCGACGTCGCAGATTTTAAGATTGGGTAAAAAAGATAATGATTTCTTGGTTTAGAAAAAATCGAACAGCTATTCTTTTTGTAAGCATCCTGCTTCTTGCTTTTGCTTTGCGCGTGCCACTTGCCGTTATCAATCATTCCGCCAATGATAATCATTTTGAGGTTGTGCGATTGATGTTTGCAAACAATGGAGAAATGCCTCAAAGGGATTCTTGCAAGCAATGCTATCATCCACCGCTATACTATACGGTCGTCTATCATTCAATTCGTGGTGTGGAGAGCGTGTTACAACACTCCTTGGAAAACGTTCAACGAGAACACATCGGACAATATCTCAATGTGCTTGCCGGCATTGGGACATTATCTATCTTGTACCTCTTTCTATCACGTCTTCGCATTTCAGTCACTACGCGCCTTATCATTTTTGCGCTTCTTGCTGTCAATCCTCGTTTTACGGCGATCAACATACAAATGACCAATGATTCTTTTGTTATCTTTTTTGGTGTGTTTGCAAGTAATGTTTTGTGGCGATATTTACAGACGCGTCAACGGCGCAATCTTGTTTTTGCGGCAATCGGTGTTTTATTGGCGATTCTTACCAAGGGGACGGGCATTCTCTTGTTTCTTTTTAGTGTTGTTGTATTAATGATAGTTCTTTTGTTCTCTTTTTTTACAGATCGTCAGATGTTTCGTCGCACGTTTTTTGATAGTGTATTGTTTGTTCTCATAATCTTCCTTGGCGTGGTTTTGTTTTCTCCGTATTATCACTACTATAAAGCCAAAGAGCCCATCTTTGCAATCAATCGTGAAAAAGGCGTTGCGCCCGCACTGTTGCATCGTGCATCTTTTGATGAAAAAACGAGCGTAGTTTCTCTCTATGATGCCTATGCAACATTTCACATAAAGGCCTTATTGCAGTACCCGCTTCTGACACGCAAGACAACGATTTTGGATTCGAATGGCAATATCATTCCCAGCGCATTACCACGGACATCATTATGGACGAATTTGTACGCTCGGTGGAATGTTATCCAATATGAAAAACGACCACGTGCTTGGAAAAATACAAGCACGAAGACGCGTGTTCTTACGCGCGGTATTTACCTGCTTGGACTGGTGCCTCTGGGACTACTGTTTTATGGATTTTTGGTGCAAGGGCTTTCTTTTTTAAAAAAAATACGGCAGGAGAAAATGCGAGCATTTTTACGGGATTATACATGGTTTTTCTTTGGCGGTGTGGCGATCTTTCTTCTTTTTATTATCAAGTTTTCATATGATTATCCTATTTTTCCGACGATGAAAGCCATTTATCTGTTCCCGGGATTGTTGTTTTTTGTGTATTTTTTTGCGCATGGCTTGGAGGCGAGTTTCTCGCGACTTTGGCATTCGCGGTATGGTCGGGTGATGTTTCTTGGTATCTGTGGCATGTTGTTTGTCTTGTTTCTTTTCTATATTTTTGATATCATGCTTTTATTGCAGACATTGTTAAAAAAGTAAGATATGAAAAAGACGCTTTTGCGCGTGATGGTTCAGTCGTCGCACGCGACGCATATTCAATTTTTCCGTTATGGCGTTGTCGGCGTTGTCGCGATGCTTGTTGATATGAGCGTTTTTTACTATGCAAATACGCTGTTAGAGTGGCATTATGTTGTGGCACAGACAATCGCCTTTTTATGTGGTATAGCCATCAATTATGTGTTGAGCATCTTATGGGTCTTTACATCAAAGCACTCTCGTGCGAGGGAAATGATTGGTTTTTTTGTCATTGGCGTTGGTGGACTCTTGTTGAGTTATTTGTGCCTTTTTCTTTTTATTGATATGCTTCATGTACATCAGTTGGACAATATGGTTGCAAAGGCCCTAACGACCGTCATTGTTTTTCTTTGGAATTTTGGTATGCGTAAGCGGTATGTTTTCGCTTAAGAGTTTTATGATATTTATATGATGGATGACACACAACACAAACAAAAGAACATAGCGATTATTATTGGTGCCGGTCCCGCCGGCCTTACAGCGGCGTATGAACTTTTGGAACATACGGACATTACGCCAATCATTCTGGAGCGCGATGATCTTGTCGGTGGTATTTCCCGCACCGTTGATTATAAAGGCAATAAGATTGACATCGGAGGACATCGTTTTTTTTCAAAATCAGATCGTGTTATGGCATGGTGGGATCACATCATGCCTTTCCCGCAAACGGATGATGATGTGGCGCGAGAAGAATTTGACCCTGAAAAAAATGACCTCGTCATGCTTGTGCGCCAACGTCTATCGCGTATTTTTTATTTGCGCAAATTTTTTGATTATCCGATTTCATTGAGCATGCAGACAATCAAAAATCTCGGACTGTGGCGCATGATAAAAATCGGTGTGTCCTATGTGTATACGCGTCTTTTTCCCATTCGTCCGGAAAAATCTCTTGAAGATTTTTTTATTAATCGATTTGGTCGTGAACTTTATAAAACCTTTTTTAAAGATTATACGGAAAAGCTATGGGGCGTTCCTTGCAAGACGATTAAGGCCGACTGGGGTGCGCAACGCATTAAAGGACTTTCTGTCCGTGAGGCCTTGGTGCACGCAATGAAATCTTTCCGCAACAACAAGCAAGACCTTGCGCAGAAAGACGTTGAAACAAGTCTCATTAACCGATTTCTTTACCCGAAATACGGTCCCGGACAGATGTGGGAGCGTGTGCGAGATATCGTTCTTCGTCGCGGGGGAGAGCTCTATCTTCATCATGAAGTCAATCACTTGGAGTTTGAGAATGGGCGCATTGTTCGTGTTTCCGCTACCGATACGACAACAGGTGTGACGCGCACATTTACACCGGAGTATGTTTTTTCCAGTATGGCGGTAAAGGATTTGATAACGTCTCTAAAGAATGCAGACCCACATATCGTAAATCTCGCACAGAAATTGTGTTATAGAGATTTTATGACGGCAGGACTTCTGTGTAAAAAATTACATGTGCGAGATGCCGACGGTAAAGATAATCCAAATCAACAGCAGATCAAAGACACGTGGATCTATATTCAAGAGCCAGATATCAAAATGGGGCGCATTCAGTTTTTTAATAACTGGAGTCCTTATCTCGTAAACGACGCAGAGCATACGACGTGGATTGGTTTAGAGTATTTTGTGACAGAAGGTGATCGCTATTGGAATATGTCTGATGAAGATTTTTTGGCTTTTGCGACGAAAGAATTAATTGCCATTGGCATGGTTGATGCTGATGATGTTTTGGATGGCGTGGTTATCCGTATGCCAAAAGCGTATCCTTCGTATATTGGCGAAGGGTATGAAAGGTTTGATGAAATCCGTGCGTATGTGGATGATATAAAAAACCTCTTTCTTGTTGGGCGCAATGGCATGCACCGCTATAACAATTCAGATCACTCGATGCTTTCAGCGATGACCGCTGTGGAAAATATCGTTACGCAACGCGCAAACAAAGATAACATTTGGGATGTGAATGTCGAAAAAGAATATCATGAAGAAAAAAAATAAGTGTAACAGAAAAATTATTGCCAAGAGTCTCTCGAAAAATCACGCATACTCGTTATTATTATACTGAAAGTATATTACGCAAGTTTAGTATTATCAAATTATCAAAATGAAAAATAAACAAATTAATAAATAATCATTGAAAAAATAAAATGAAAAATACAATTTTAATAATAGTTATAGTTATTTTAATTAACAGTGTGGCAATTTTAAGTTTTTTACTTTGGGAAAATAAAGATCAACAACAAACAATAAATAATCAAATACGTAAGGACGTTGGTGTAGATAGTAACATTGAGAATACGGTAGACACATTATCAAATGAAATATACAACCAAGACATGAGACTAGATCATGAAAGTGTACAAGAAGAAATGCGAGACGGTGCATCAAAAGATATTTTAAATTTATGTCATACCGCGAATAACAACGAATATATTTATAGGGGCAATCAGTTAGTTATGTGTTTTCGACGGCCAGATAATTTCTTATATACGAATAAAGTGCAAATTAATCTTGAAGATATAAAAAAATACACACCAAAATATCCATTAGATATTCAACGGTTATACAATAAGGATAGTGCTAATGGACGTAGTTACGATATGTATGAATATGATGAAGACGCGCAATACTTTGATAATATTGATTATGCCGAGGAATTGTTGAGGAAGATTTATATCACTAAGTCCTATTATGAAAAAATAGATAGTAGTGGTGACCGACATGTTTTTATCGTATATAATAGTTTTGATTGGGATATGTTTGTCAATCCTTTTATGATAACAAATGATAATTTTCTTTTTGATAGTAATTTATTAAGTAAGAGACTTGATAATATTCGTCCAGGTTTTATTTCTAGATTGGCCATATCTAAAAAACATAAAAGAGTTAGATTGGCCACATATATACCATTCGGAGATCGATTGGTTGGGATAGTTTATGAATACCATGTTAAAAATAATTTTAATCCCGAATCGGCAAAAAAGATTGTTGAACAAGAAAATGATAAAATACTCCAAAGCGTTATTAGTAGATAGCGGAGAAATACAGAAAGAGATTTTAAGATTGGTTAAAAGGGAGGCACTTTAGTTATAGAAGCGTTATCTATGAAAAATATAAATGTTCTTGTGGCACGGATCTATCGCATCGGTTTTTTGCTAACAGTGCTTCGCGTGCGTCTGCACAATATGTTGCGGAAATTTATCGTGAGAAGTCCACAGATAACGATTATTGGTCTACACTCAAAGAGTATATAGAGACGCAACGCAAAGAGCATGAACGGCAAGAGCGAGAACGTCTTGCTCGCCTTGCTGATGATGCATTGGCAAAATCACAAGCGCAGGCACGAGAGCGTCAACGGGCACGGGAGCGCGCTGCTGCATTAGCGCAACAAAGAGCGCAAGCACAAAGAGCGCAACAGAAAAAAAGAACAATCAAAAAAAGAGTTATTAAAAAAAAGAAAAGTCGAAAATCACGCGCGAGTTAAGTGTGATCGTAAGGCGTGGCGTGGTCATGGTATCCTATGAGAGTAAAGAATGAGTACGTGGTGGTGCTTTTCAGGCTTTGTTAGGCGTGGTGCTCTGCTTCGTAGATATCCGCCTCGGATTTATCTTTGTGAATGGTGCCGTCCGGATGCTCCGGTGGCGTGTAGATGGTGTAGAGTTTGAGGTCGGTGTCTTCTGATGTGTTGGTGACATTGTGCTGTGTGCCGGCCGGGATGACGATTGCATCATCATCTTTGACGGCAGTTTCAACGCCGTCAAGACTGACAAGTGCCTCGCCTTGCTCGATACGGATAAATTGATCATGTGTTTCGTGAACTTCCATGCCAATTTCTTCGCCTGGCTTAAGCGCCATGACGACAAGCTGTGATCGCTCTGTCGTATAAAGGACTTTGCGGAAATAATCGTTTTCCAATGTTTCGCGTTCGATGTTTGTGATGTAACTCATACGTTCTCTTTTAGATATTTATATCATCTAGTATACTTTATAGTAATCATTAATACAATGGTAAAGCGTTTAGAAGACATTTTGAGATTTTTGGAGTGGGTGATTGTACATCCGCTTTTTCGTCGTGGCGTGGCAGTTGTGGTTTATGGTGTCGTGCCGGTTGTTCTTCTGGACGCGTTGTTGTTTGCTACGGTGCCATATTATTTTATTGTAAAGGCGGGAAAGGTTGCAGAAATTCTTTTGTTTATCATTCTTTTTATTGCGCCACTGGCCATTATTTTTCGGGTGTCACTTTTACGGAGGGCACTGATCTATCGCCAAGCAATGGGTGTGATGATGCTCTATGTTGCGCTCTTTCACGGGGTGTCACTTTTTGATTATACGCGGTTGTTTGATGTGACGTATTATAGCATTACACACAATATCGTGTACGGTGTGATGGCGTTACTATTGACCGTGATGCTTGGCATAACGTCAAACCGATTTTCTATGCGTCATTTACATCGTTGGTGGAAACGTCTTCACCGCTTTGCATATCCGCTCTTTTTTCTCGTTGTTGTGCACGCAAGCATTACTACCGGTGAGAAAAAACTCATTCTCCTTGCCCTGCTTTTTCTTCTTCTTAAATTTTTGGCATACAGGCGGATATCCTATAAGATTCCCGGCCTTTCCTCGTAGAGCAATGCGGTTGTTATCCTCTTTTATACTATGATATACTGGAGTTAGTATTACTATTATCATTATTACTATGAACAGACAGACAAAAACAGCACTCATCCATGTGGGGATCCTCATTATCGGCATTGCGATTGGATGGTTTGTGCGTGGTTGGTAGGATGGTCGTATCGTGCGCGAAATTTTTGCCATTTTTGTGTGTGATAACAAGATTTTTTATCACAAAAAAACGGTGTTTTCTTATAACGTATTTTCATGACATATCACGGACTTTCACAACAGGAGGTGGCGACGTTGCGTGCACAGTATGGTTACAATGAAATCGCTCAGGCGCATCTTTCCGGCGTGCAACGATTTCTCCAACAAATACTGCAACCCATTCCACTTATGATTTTTTTTGCGGCAGTGTTATCTGCCGTTTTGCGTCATTGGGAAGATTTTATCATCATTAGCACATTGTTGATTGTCAACCTTGGCATTGAATTTTATCAAGAGCGCAAAGCGCGCAGAGCGCTTGCCGCCTTAAATAAAAAGTTGGAAATACGCGCTTTGGTTTTGCGCGATGGGCACTACAAAGAGATTCCCGCGCGTCTTTTGGTACCCGGCGATCTCATCAAGCTTCGTATCGGGAGCATTGTCCCGGCCGATGCGGTGTTGCTTATGACTGATGGATGCGAAATCGATCAGTCAGCCATCACGGGGGAATCTCTTCCCGTGCACAAAGGCGTTGATGATGTCGTGTATAGCGGTACGATTGTCAAAATCGGTGAAGCGCTTGCACGCGTGCGGGCAATTGGCATGCAGACAGAAATGGGCAAAAGCACACATCTCGTGCAACAAGCCATTGCACAAGAGCAGAGCCATTTTCAGCGGGCCATTCTTAGCATTGGACGTTTTTTGATGGGGTTTGCGTTCCTCCTCATCATCATTCTTTTTGTCGTTGCGCTTTTGCGCCACGACACTATCCTTGAAACGGTTAACTTCCTCTTGGTGCTAGTTATTGCTTCCGTGCCAGTTGCATTACCGACAGTTCTTGCTGTGACAATGGCGATTAGCGCCTATGCGATTGCGCGTAAAAAGGCCGTTGTGCGCGATGTGAGTGCCATTGAAGAATTGGCAGGCGTTGATGTCTTGTGTAGCGACAAAACGGGCACATTGACAAAAAATGAACTAACCGTTGGAACACCGATTATTTACGGTGATTTTAGTGTTGAACAGCTCCTTGTGTATAGCGTATTGACGAGTCATGATGAAAACGATGATCCGATTGAAGAAGCGCTTTTTCGCTATTATGAGAAACATTTCTTCCATGATTCGCGACGCGCGTACACGATTATCGATACAGATCCTTTTGACCCCATTAGCAAAAAAAGCACGGCGCGCGTGCTGTATCATCAACAAGAACTGTTTCTCGTCAAAGGTGCGCCACAGGTGGTTATCGCACTGACGTCTGATGCGTCAATCCGGCAGAAAGCAAAAAAAGACGTTGATGCTTTTGCACAAAAAGGGTACCGTACGCTTGCCGTTGCCGTGCAATCCGGTGCTGATGGCCCTACCAAGCTTGTTGGACTGATTCCGTTTTTTGATCCGCCGCGCGATGATTCGCGAGCTGTGATTGATACACTGCATGCAGAAGGCGTGCGCATTGTGATGATGACGGGGGATCATCATACAATTGCACAAGAGACGGCAAAGACGCTTCATCTGGGGACAAACATTATTACGGCAAAAGCATTACATAATACAACGGAGCAACAAAAAAAGCATCTCATGCACACAATGGATGGATTTGCAGAGGTCTTACCGGAGGATAAGTATCGCATCGTAGAGACTTTTCAAGAGCGGGGCCATATCGTCGCAATGACCGGCGATGGTGTGAATGACGCGCCGGCGCTTCAAAAAGCTGATGTCGGTATCGCTGTTGCCGGTGCAACCGATGCAGCGCGCGCCTCGGCAGACCTCGTGCTTCTGGCGCCTGGCCTCTCTGTCATCAATGACGCTTTGCGACTTGCGCGACAAGCATTTCATCGTATGCTTGCCTATGCGACATTTCGCATTGCGGAGACGGTGCGGATTTTGCTTTTTATTACACTTGCCATTATCGTGTATGATTTCTATCCGGTGACGGCGGTCATGATTGTGCTCTTGGCACTGCTTAATGACATTCCCGTGATGATGATTGGTTATGATCATGCACCGGTTGACAAACACCCTGTACGATGGAATATGCGTGAAGTGCTGACGATTGCGACGGTTCTGGGCATTGCGGGCGTTGCATCGTCTTTTGGCCTTCTTGTTTATTTGATTGCGCATGGTTATCCGGAGGGATTAATCCAGGCACTGCTCTTTTTGAAGTTTGATGTTGCGGGACACTCAACACTCTATCTCACGCGTGCCGGACGTCGGCATTTCTGGCATAAGCCGTTTCCTTCGTGGACGTTTTTTCTTCCGACATTCAGTACGCGTATTATCGGGACATTAATTGCCGTTTATGGGGTGTTTATGACGCCGATTGGTTGGGCGGGTGCCGGTGCGATTTGGCTTTATGCGACAGTGTGGTGGTTTTTTAACGATCAAGTAAAAGTGTTTGCATATAAAGTCCTTGATTGGACACAACAGAGAAAACAGACAAAAAAACACCACCGTGCATAGCGCGCCGTTATGGACACGCAGTGTTTTATGAGCAAAAAGCATGATATGAGAGCTTATATTTTTATGATATAGTGGAATATATAGTATGGAGATTTTCTATGAAAGGAGTTTTCCTTAAATCTCATCGCGTTGTGTGGTCTATTTGTTTTAATAAAAATAAAGTATGAATATAAAAAATATTATAAAGGGAGTTGGGGTCAGCGCTTTACTTCTAGCGGTGTTTTTGGTGGTGCCGAGCTTTGCTTCGGCGGCGAGTTTGAATGTGACAACAATTTATACGAAGAGTGGGGGCATAAAAGGAGCTCTCAACAGTGTCGGTGATTTGGTTAACGGCGTTAATGTTTGTCCGGCTGATCCGACGGATGGTTGTGATTTTTCCGATGATCCCGAATACGATAATAACGGAACGGTCAATGACCCATCAGATGACTTTTATACCGGTGATTTGTTGGTACGGACCAATGATGTTTTTGAGGTTAATGCGGCATGGAGTTGGAGCGGAGTAAAAGACGGACCGGAAGAAGAAGTAACGTTGGTGGGGACACTGCCAGCCACGGGGGAATTTGCCTGGACCGATGTTCCGGGGAGTTGTGATGCGGGGCAATCCAGCATTTCCGCTGATGGATTGACAATAACCTGTGTGCGTAATAACTTTACCAATACGGGAACGCACGCCGAGGATTTGCTTTTTACCGCTAAGGTTTTGGGAAGCGCTCCTGACGGCGCAACGCCCGGGGATATTTCTTTCACTATTTCCGGACAAAACGCGACCAGTGTAACCGATGATACGGATGGTAATTCATTAACGGTAACGGCGTCACCGCGATGGAATTTGGATAAATCCATCTACATCACTCGTGTGGGACAAACGTTTGATGATGATAATGATCCCAATACCCCCGATGTGAATGGATATATTATCAATTATATTTTCTTCATTGAAACCGACGAAGTGGATGGAGAGACGGATGATGCTCCGGCACCATTGGGAAATGAATCAATGGGAGATGATGCCACTTTTAGTTTTACCGACCAGATTGATGAAATAGCGCCCAATGCTCAATTAGTGGATTGTACGATGGAAGGACGATCACCACAGCACGATGGTTATGTGGGCAGTGCGCGACCGGTAACAAAAAATGATGGGATTCATAGTCAGTTTCCGGAGCAGACCATTCCGCAGCCCGGTGGGGAACAACAAATTACCTGTACACAAAATGGAACAGATATCAACGTAACCGTTAGTCATGTGGACGCCACTTTGGATAACGCGCCAACGCATAGTTATAGCGGTGTGCAACTCCCGGTTAATAGAAAAATTGCCGCTATTGGTTCTATAAATATTTTTGTGCCTCTTTCTGATGTAGAGGTGGGTCCCGATGGTCAATCCGGGACTTCGGATGATGGCGCCTTACCGACAAAAAATAAATTGAGAAATTTTGACCCAACTACACCAACGGGGCACTCCAACTTTGGCGCTAATACGGAGAGTGAAATGGATAATGATTATAGCACAACACTCTATGGCATGAGAGGGTCATTTGCAAAATACTATCGTGGTGAACAAGCTAGCGTATGGACCTATCCGGGAGGAGCGACGACGGCTCGTAGCGGAGATGGTTTGGTTACTCAGGGTTATGAATTTTCAACAACGTTTATAAATAATAACACCGGTGGAACAGACTATACCGAACAAATGTGTGATGTGGTAGATGCTTACAGATTGGAAATCCAAGATATTGAAGATAATACCGTTTATAATAATATTAAAACGCATTATACCGATGCGTATCATGATAACACTTCTCCAGTCATGTACCGTGTTTGGAGTGGTTCGGGAGATTATGCCAATAATCAACCCGTTGGTCCCTATGAGTTTGAATATTCGGCGCGCTATGTTGATAATTCTTGGCTCCCTTCTCGTGGCGGTGACCAAACGGTAAGTCACAAAACAGAAATAGAGAATGAATGTAATCAAGTAGGTGGTTGGTTTGCCACGGCCGATGACGCACGAGCTGATGCCAGTGGTATTGGAGCAGTAACAAAAGTGAGAATTAAATTACGTCCTGGAGTAATGCATATTCCGGGGGCCTATACATACTTTTGGCTTAATCATAAAGTGCGAGACAACGATTTGTTAACGGGAAATCCGTTACAAAACGGCGATGAAATTGTCAATTATTCAGCATGGTCTTTTAATGGGGCGGCCTTTACCGGAGCGGATTATGTTCCTAATGAGTATCCAAATGCTGTTGCCGGAACCAATGGAGATCGGGTGACGTTTTCCGGAGGGAAGGTGCGCATCAATAAAACCGCTAGTACCGCCAATACTTCTCCCGGGCAAACAGTGCAATTTACACTGGCGTCAAGTTATACCAACGACACCGGAACCTCAGAAATCGGCCATGTCATTATTAGAGACATAATGCCAAAAGACATTACCTATGTCTCCGGCAGTGTTCAGGGAGCTGCGGAGCCAGTCATCGGTAGCTGTAGTGACGTGGATACTTCCATTGCTTGTGATGACAATGACAATCAAGTTTTGATTTGGGATTTGGGAGATATCAATACACAAGACAGTATTGACGACATTGTTTTTGATGGAAAGGTTTCCACTGTAGCGGCGGCGGGCAATGTAACCAATATGTCAACGATTTCTTCTCCGTCCGATGCCAGCGCCATCACGCAGAGAAGATCTTCAGTGGGGCTTAATATCTCTGTGCCATCAACACTCAATATTACGAAATCTACCATTGATGTCGGTCCACGAGAGAGAACCACGACCGGACAAGATATCGATTATGAGATTGATATGCGTAACGGGAAGCCGGGACAACTGACTAATCTAGATGTCATTGACATCTTGCCTTTTGCCGGTGACGGAAACAATGGCGCCATCACATTTAATAATGGCACAGCACAACGAGATATCAACACCGATTACCACGGAACCGATGAATTTGTTTCCATGAACCTTCGTCAACATCCGCAATCCTCGGCTACCTGTGATCTTACTACCAATGGCGGAGTGAAATATTATTACACTACCGAGACACCAAGTAATATCAATATCGCACCAACGGTGGGAGCGGGCAATGTGATTGGTGGGGCAAATACGATTTGGGAAGAAGGGACGGCTACGGACCCGCCGGCAGGAATGAACAGGCCGGATATTACAGCGGTGCGCGCATTCGGGCCAGCGATGGCATCTGACGCTATTTGTCAATTACAATTGAAGATGCACGTTAACAATAATTTAGCGGGCGATAATTACAGCAACTCGGCCGGCGCTTCGGCAACGGGTGTTGTTTTACCGGTGATGTCTAATTCTGAAACGGTAACCATTGTGGGAAGCTCTATTGCAAATATGGTATGGGTTGACACTGATGGCGATGGAATCCAAGATGCCGGAGAAGCAGGACTTGCCAATGTGCAGGTGGCGCTTCTTGACGGAAATGGAAATCCCGTTAAAGATCCCGCAAATCCAACGCAAGATTACATCGTAACCACTGATGCCAATGGAAATTATCTTTTTGAAAATTTAAATCAGGGCAATTATCAGGTTCGCTTTAGCACGCCGGCCGGGTATGCGTTTTCACGGGCTGATCAAGGAAGTGATGATACTGTAGATTCTGATGTCACAACAATCAATGGACAACAGGGAACAACCGACACGATTGTCCTTGGTGTGGATGAAGATAATGACACCGTTGATGCCGGCATGTATGAACCGGTGACACTGGGCAATAAAGTATGGCAGGATAATAATACCGATGGCATTCAAGACGCCGGAGAGCCGGGACTGGCCGGGGTAACGGTTAGGTTATTGGATG
>CAZMCZ010000002.1:0-25330 GCA_964565145.1 uncultured Pseudobdellovibrionaceae bacterium
TTCACTTGTTGTATAAAATTCATTTCCCATAATTGATTATTATTTTTCTTTATACGTAAAACCTGTAAAAAACACCTATTTACTAGATTCTAACACATCCTTACACAGAGGAACAATTTCTTTTCTCATAAGAATACCGTTCCTTTTAGAAACTTTATTTTTAAATGTTATCTCTAACGTTTGTTCTAAAAACTTTTGTGTTACATCATCATCAACAACGATTTCGTTAAATGCCTTTTCTAAATCAATACACGTTAAAAAAATGATGTCTAGCGATTTTTCTTTTTTTAATTTCTCAAGAACTTTCTTTATTTCAATCAAGTTCTCTCGTATAAATTCATCAACATTTACAATTTCAAGTTGAACAATTCCCAAACGATAATTATTGAAATGAAATGTCACAAACTCATCAATAAATACTTCTTCTAGTGACTTTTTAAATTGTGATTTATTATGAAACATTTCATAAACATAATTCTTTGGGAGAGAAAAATTGGTCTTAAGCCAATCTGCCATCTCATAATCTCTTTTAGTTGTTACATTGGCTTGAAAATTAACGGTGTTTGATACAATCGCTGAAAAAAGAAGTGCCGCTGATTTTTCGGAAACGAGTATTTTATTATGATAAAACTTCTCGGCAATTAAGGTAGCAGCCGATCCAACTAATTCGATTTGTATTTTTGCATGTGGAAATTTATGTGCTCCATGAATTTTTCTGTGATCAATAACTTCAATAACTTTTTTAGGATTAATGCTACCAGATAACCCGTTTAAATCACTAACGTCAACAATAATAATTTTATCAAAATAATCAATCATTTTTTCATCATTCTCCGATGTGGGAATCTTAAATTTATGAAGCACAAATTGAGCCTCTTCGCTTGGCTTTCCGCAGATGATAGCCCTTGCATTTTTTCCACGCTTACGCAAAAATTCCGCATAACTAAATGCACAGGCAAATCCATCTAAATCAGGATTTATATAAGAAGTTACCAAAAGATTTTTTTTATTGGGCATAAAATAATTGTTCTTTTTAATGCTTGCTTAAGTATGCACTATGCACACGACCGCAAGCAATATAAAACCTTTATTGCAAAAAATAAGACGAAACAACGTATGCTTCTACAGTGTTTAAATCAGTAGATTTACAAGAAAGTAAAAACAATCGTAAAAATCAAAAACGAACTAAATACATCACATAAAGCGCGGAAATATAGTAAATGAAGACCCCGTGTTTAGCGTGTGGTGGAGAAACAAAAATACTCAATCCGCCTTCTCTGTTAGGACTGCTTTTATTGCCACGTAATTATTCTTCTTGTTTGCAGTTTTCTACGATTATTATATCGTTAATGGAAAACGTTGCCATATCATTGCGAAGCTTAAGTTTATTTTCCTTATCGGCGTACATACCCTCTTCTCCCGCAACGGCAGGCATCGTCGCCGTACCAAAAAGTCCATCAGGATAAGCCAATATCATCATCGCATGATCATCGGCACGTGTCACATAAAGTGTTGAGCCATTATCACAAACGTATTGGTCACCGTCAAAGCCGATGAAATGCTGATCTTTTGTGTGTATCTGCGGTTGCAAGACAACATCGGATGTGATATCTTTCTGATTTATAAAAAACATCACCACAACAGCAAACAACACAATCGCAACGGTCGCCATAAGTAATTTTTGCATACTTTTTTATTATTTATTTTCCTCCTTTATTATAATCTTCTTTATTTTTTAATGCAATAGACTCTTTACCACCGGGCATGTAGGCATGCAAGGCGCGTGGAATGCGTACACTACCGTCTTTTTGCTGAAAGTTTTCCAACAATGCAATCAGTGGTCGCGGAGATGGTAAAACGGTGTTGTTGAGCATGTAGACGTGTTTTTTCTTGCCGTTGTCGTCTTTGTACTGCACCTGTAATCGTCGCGCCTGCCAGTCAAGGAAATTTGAGGCGCTTCCTGTCTCTCCCCAGCGTTTCAGTCCCGGCATCCACACTTCCAAATCAAACATCCGATACTTTCCCGCGCTCATATCGCCGGTACAAATTGCCAATTTGCGATACGGCAGGCCAAGCTCGGCAAGAATTTCTTCGGAAATCTGTACCATTTCTTCCTGCATCTGTTCACTCTTGGCACGATCCGCTTCCATCAGCACTACTTGTTCAACTTTCATAAATTCGTGCACGCGGTACAAGCCGGTAGTGTCTTTACCATAACTGCCAATCTCACTGCGATAACATTGTGAGTATCCGCATATTTTTAGCGGAAGGTCTTTTTTCTCAAGCACGGTATTGGCATAGTACGCAAGGAGGCTTGGCTCTGCCGTGCCGACAAGAAATTTTTTTTCTTTGCCACTCTTGCCGGTTGCGTCATCATCTGATGTCACCACTTGATAGACTTCATCACGCTCACCATCATAAGTATTCCCGGCAAAATATCCCGTTCCATAAAGAGCGAATTCTTTGACAAGCGTCGGCGGAATCATTGGCGTAAACCCCTTGGCAATCATCTTGTGCATAGCATACATCATAAGCGCCATGGCAAGTTCCGCGCCTTCGTTTTTGAGATAGTATCCGCGAAACCCCGAAACCTTTACGCCCTGTTTAAAATCGATGATGTCCAAATCCTGCGCAAGTGCAACATGTGTCTTTGGCGTAAAATCAAACACCGGCTTCTCTCCTTTTTCATAGACGACAACATTATCGTCCTCCGATGTCCCGCGTGGCACGTCAGGAGCCGGAATGGTCGGCACCAAACTCATAAGCGCATCAAATCTCTGCTTCACAGCACGCAGTACGGGTTCTTTTTTTTCAAGTTGTTCTTTTAAGGCGGTTCCCTTTGCGATTAGTTCTTTGCGCTCGTGCTCTGTTGCACCTTGCATTTTGCTATTGAGAGCATTTTTTTGTGCGGAGAGTTTTTCTATTTCTTGGATACGCTCTACGCGCTCTTTGTCCACAGTCAAAAGCTCTTGCACATTTAAGTCAATGTGTTTATCATCTGCAGCTTGTTGGACCTCCTCTGCATGTTCACGAATATATTTAATGTCTAGCATGATGACACGGATTATTGCACTGACTTAAAAAGTGGTAGACCATCACTGCCTGTTGGCACATAAATTGTTCCGGCGCGGTCTTTGAGCTCACGGATATAGAGATATTGCAAATACTTCGGCGTCAGCGTTTTATTGAGGATGGCTTGCGCATCACTTTGCCCATGTGCTTCAATGCGCTTCCTCTCCGCTTCTTTCTTTTCTTTTTCCAATACAAAATCCAGACGTTGTGCGTCTTGCTCGGCCTGCAGTTTTTGTTGGATGCTTCCGGCAAGTCCCTTTGGCAGTGTTACATTGCGCATCAACACTTGCTCAATGATGATACCACGCGGATTAAGTGTGTTTGTGAGGTGTTGCGTGATTTTTTCCGCCACTTCTGTACGTTTCTGCGAATACACAGCCTTGGCATCGTACTGTGCGATAACGGCGCGAATGGCACTTCTAATTTCCGGACGAATGATTTTTTCTTCGTACTCTGTGCCAAGCTCTTTATAAACATCGGATGCCTTTTTTTCTTCAAGGTGATAAAAGACTGTGATGTCCAAATCAACGGAAAGGCCCTCATTTGTCAAAGCCGTGATCTGATCGGCTTCCTTTCGTTGCCCTTCGCCGTGCGTGACACTCATCGTATACTGCTCCGTGCGTATAGACATTCGTTTTATTTTTTCAAGTGGATTGATAATGTGAATACCCGATGAGAGCTCTTGATCTTTTACCTTTCCAAAAAGAATCTGCACGCCGGTGTGTCCCGCCGGTATGGTAATGATGATATTTTTGAGGATGATAATGACAATAAGCGCAATGACAAAAATGGTGCCATAGTGACCAATGTTTCGTGGGAGGTGCTGTGTATTCATAAAAATATTTTTTAAAAATAATGCTGGACGTCTTTTATCGTTCATGTAGATAACGCGATGCGACGACCGATTCTTTCTTGCATGGAGTATAAATGCCAAGAGTTTTTTTAGCACGTGTTTTGTCAAAAGCGCTGTCTTGCGCTTTGACAAACCACCAATCATCACAATCATTATGCTTATAACAATGACTGCAATGACGTTCATACCAAACAATTATACCACTATATTATATCCTCAGTATACCAACAAAAGGATGCCATCGTCAATCAGAAAAACCCTGTATGGTTTTTTCGTAGAGGTCGTTGTACTTTTGTGCCGCCACCTGCCACTGCATAGTCAACGCCACTTCTCTGCTTTCTTTGCCCATGCGCTCACACAACACATCATCACGCAAGAACTTTTTGACATTGCGGACGATGTCATCGGCGTTACTCATGCCGATGAGAAAACCGTTTTTGCCGTTTTTGACAAGCTCTTGCGCGCCACCCGTTGGCGTCATAAGAACCGGTAACCCGCTGGCAAGCGCTTCTAAGAGATTGTTGCTCATGCCCTCGTTAAGAGATGGCATGAGAAATAGATCGGCATTTTGATAAATGGCCGGCGCTTCTTGCTTGGTATAGTGCCCCAAAAAGACAACGTGGTCTTGTACGCTCAATGCTTGCGCTTGACCTTTGAGTTTTTGCATCACACCGCCATCACCGCCCGCAAAGATCATCTTTACATGAGGAAACGTTTCTACAATCGCCGGAAGTGCGTCGATTGCATCATGAAACCCTTTACGAAATGACAACCGCGACGCGCACAAAATACGAAACTCTTTGGCACGATCTTGTGGCGTCCGGTGACCGGGCACATAATACTGCGTGTCAATGCCGTTGAAAATCTCGACAAACGTTTGCTGTGGCGCACTGCACGTGGCAAGTTCCGTAAGACCCTTGCTGTTTGTCACCACAAACGCTGCGCTTTTCCAGACACGTCGAATAAGTGGCGTAAAAAATTTATAAATCCATACAAAGCGCTCACTGTACCCCGGCACATCTGCACCGCGCAATGACACAATATAGGGAATGTTTTTTTGCCATTTCAACAGTAGAGAAATCACACCGCAGGGAACGGCAAAAAAAGAATGCGACAGATCAAATTTTTTTTTGTTGCAGAGTTGGCGGGCAAAACGATACGCTTTCCAGGTATAGACAAGCAATTCTTTTTGCGTTTGATAGTGGAGATTTTTTTCATTTTTGCCAATGGGCAGACGATGAATGATAATATTTTTGGAAAATTTTTGGCGCACATATTGATCGTTTAAAGAGCTTGTAACAAGCTCAACGGAAATGTCTTCCATTGCGCTAAATTCTTTGAGCAGTTGTTCCGTTGCATTTGCAGCACCGCCACCCAGCGGAGGAAATTCGTAATTAATAAGAAGTATCCGTTTCATGTTTTTCATTTTACTCTTGTTCCAAACAACAATATTATTTTGTGTGTTCTTGCGCTTTCTGTGTAATCATCTGCTTAAGAATATCCAGTGCGCGGAGATACTGTGGATCACGCCCGTTTTCAAAATCTTCTTGTGTATAATCCACGACAACATCCGGCGCAATCCCTTCATGATTGATTTGCTTCCCCTGTGGTGTGAGCCATTTCGCAACAGTGATTTTGACTGCGCTGGACGATGTCAGTGGTAGCAACTCTTGCACACTGCCCTTTCCAAAGGTTTGATCGCCGACCAGTTGCACCAGCGGACGTTGCTCTTTGAGCGCCGCGGCAAAAATTTCACTCGCGCTCGCGCTTCCCTGATTAAGGAGAATAACAATCGGACGCTCTTGCATAAAACCTTCTGTTGTCGTGCGTCGTTGTTTCCGATTACCCTTGGCGTCTTGTTCAATAACAGCAACGGTATTTTTTGGCACAAAAAAGGAAATGGTTTTAATGGCAACATCCAAAAATCCTCCGGGATTATTGCGCAAATCAATCACAATGCCCTGTATTTTTTTGTTCTTCTTCAATTGCATCAATGCCTGATACAATTCCCGATCGGTGTTCTCACCAAATTGCGCAATACGGATAAAACCAATACGTCCGTTTTCACGCAGATCACTTGTAACGCTTTTTACAACAATCTCATCACGCACGACAGTGATGTCCTCCGGCAGATTTGCTCCTTCATGGAAAACTGTCAAGACAACCGATGTCCCGCGCTTTCCACGAATGCGATGCAATGCCTCGTCAATGGAAATGTCCAGTGCCGACACGCCATCAATTGACACCACCTTATCACCCGGCAACAAACCAGCTTTTTGCGCCGGTGAATCATCCAGTGGCGCAATAATCGTCAAAAGATCATCGCGTAAGCCAATCTCTGCACCAATACCATCAAAACGACCCTCCAAGTCTTCCGCAAGTGTATCTTTGGATGTCTGATCAAGAAATGTTGTATAGGGATCGCCTGACGCTTTATACATGCCCATAATGGCCCCTTCCATGAGTTTCTGTGCATCCAGGTTATCGCGATCAACGTAGTGATCTTTCAACAAGTCCCACGCCTTCCAAAACGGCGCAAAATTGACGCGCCCGTTTGCTTGCGTGTTCATAAGCGATGCCGTAAGAAGCGGTACCGGCTGTCCACTTCGTGCGTCATCAAAACGCCCAAACAAAAAACCGCCGACAAAGACAAGAATAAACAGTGCCACCAATGTCAAAAATGTCAAAATGCGTCCTACGGTATTGTTGTTTTGTTGTGTTGCCATTGACTTCTTATAATAACGTTATGCGTAAATGTGTGGCTGTTTTTTGCCACGGTATTTCAAAAAGTATTTTATACCACTGGTAAGATGAATCCAGATGAGGCGATTTGAAAACAGATTGACAAAAATGGTGCCACGCGCACTTCCCTTGCCATAGAAATGATACAGTGTGATCCCCGGATGATAATACACCTTCCATCCATGTTCCCATAAACGCCGACACCAGTCAACGTCTTCCATATACATAAAAAAACGCGGATCCATGCCACCGATGTCGTCCAGTGCCGTTGTGCGTACAAACATCGCACTTCCAATCACCCAAGGAACGGGATATGGCGTGGATTGCTTTGTCTGACGCATCTCAAACCATGCAAGATGTTTTTGCGCAAAGGCAAAATGTTTCAAAAATGTCCGACGATACAAAATCGTTTGCGGACGATAAAATTCAAAACGAGTGTTCTCCCGTTGATTATTGAAGTTCTTTTGTGCGGGACCGGTCAATGCAATATCCGGATGCTCTTGCATAAACGCAAATAACGCCTGCACCGTATGTTCTTCTACGATTGTGTCGGCATTGATAAAAAAAACATACGTCGTCGTAACATGGTCAATGCATGCATTGACCATTGCGCCAAATCCTACGTTCTTTTTATGCGGAAGAAAAAGAACCTGTGGAAAATCCTCTCGCATCATGAGTGCCGTATCCTCCTGCGTTGCGCTATCTGCAACGATTACTTGCGTGAGATTCTGTGGCGCATATTTTTCTATAGAACGAAGACAGATGCGCAACATCTCAGGATTTTTATAGCTTTGAATCGCTATTGTAATGGTCTGCACGATAGATAAATTAGTATTTATGAAGCCTATTGTAAAATGGTGCTAAACAATTGATGAATACGGTCATAATTTTCTCCACGCGGTTTGAGGTGATAACCGAAGGCCTGATTTTGCTCCGGCGCATACAATAGTCCCTCTTCGCTATTTTCCAAAACTTTGTGTACATGGACCTCTTTGTCACCGATGGTCGCGTACAAATTATAAAAACGCTGAAGTTCCCACGGTGCGATATCCATAGAGACATTGTGTCCGAGCGATTTTAACAATTGATTGACCTTTCCCAAACTTCCGAGAATGCCGAGTTGCTTTGCCTTTTTGCGCAGGACACCGATGACTTCCTGTTGCCGACGCGCACGATCAAAATCACTACTCGTCGCCCGTGCCCGCACATAACACAATGCCTGCTCTCCGTTGAGGTTTGTCGTCCCCGCCGGTACGGTAAAGACGCCACCGCATTCTTCTTGCTCATTATAGCAATAGGGATATTTTGACTTGATGCGTCCGTCTTTTTTGTACTTGATTTCATAGTCCCCCGTTGGTACCGTAAAGACGCCACCGGCATCTCCGTCACACACTTTCTTTTCATGGAACTGCACCGGCTCGACAAATGGTGTTTTGCGTGTAATCTCTACGCCACCCAAAGCGTCCACGAGGTCGGAAAACGCTTTAAAATTAATAGCGATTGCATAATGAATCGGTTGTCCCAATACGTCTGAAAGCACCTGTTCCATTGCCGTAAGTCCGCCTCCTTCACCTTTTTTTTCTCCTTGAAAATAGACGGCATTAATCTTTGACTGTCCTCCGTCAGGTGTTGTAACCAGCAAATCCCGTGGCACGGAAATAAGAGAAACGTCCCATTGCGGGTTTTTCTTATCATCGTTGGTGCGGATGATACTTGCAACCATAATCGTATCTGCCAGCTCACCACCATGCAGATCACCCTTCCCGCGCATACCAAGAAGCGCGATGTTGATACGCCCTTCTTCTTCCCCTTTGAGCATATTTTCATGTGGCGAGAGAACTTTCCCCACGCTTCCCAAAAAAGAGCCTTTGGTTGTGATTGACTGCGTGACTGATTCCGCCTTCCAGAGGGCGATTGCACCAATCGCCAAAAAAAGCCCAATGCCTATCAAGAGAATTTTTTTGCGACGTGAGAGAGGTTTTTTTGTTTTTTGCGACGTTTGTGCCTTCTTTTCCATGAAGATGCTTTAATATTTTAGTTACGCGACACACCGACAATTACTTCATAAAATAATTGCGCCGATTTTTTCCAGCTATATTGTGCCAAACGAACACGCATGCGCTCACAAAAAACGTGTCGTGTTTGCTTCATTGTATATGCATCATACATGACTTTACTGCACTGGTCAACATTGTGTGGATCAAAATACATTGCGCCGTTATCTGCAATTTCGTGATGTACGGGAAGATCGCTTGCAAGTGTTATTGTTTGTTGTGAAAACGCTTCAAGAATCGGCAAACCAAACCCCTCATAAAGAGATGGATAGACAAAGACCGTTGCTCCTTTATAGACTGCCGGTAAATCTCTCTCTGCTATAAATCCCGTAAAAATCACGCGGTCTTTGAGCTGTGGATTTTGTGCCAAGTGCTTGGTGATGAGCGTGTCCATCTGTGGTGTCTTACGACCGGAGAGAACGAGGTGCGCATCCGGTATTTTTTGCAATAGCGATGCAAACGCCTCGAGAAGAAAGGGGATGTTTTTGCGTGGTTGCATCGTGCCGATTGCAAAGAAAAACGTTTGTGGCAAATGATATTTTTTCTGGACGCGTGCCACATCTTCCGATGAAGCTTCTGAAGCAAAAAACTCCGGAAGCGCATTGTAAATGACGACGACCTTGTCACGAACCGTCGGGTAGTATTTAGTGATCTCACGTTTGGTAAAGTCGCTTACCGCGATTATTTTATCGGCACGACGCAAACTGCGTGGTAATAAAAGATCCAAGAAAAAGAGGTCTTTTTTGTTTATTTTGTCTCGCAACGCCACAAAAGACACGTCGTGAATATGTGTGATCACCGCTGTTGTCGATGGGAGAAAAAATGGGACAATGTACTCTGTATGGAAGACATCAATCTTTTTTTGACGCACAAAGCGCCATGCATGCCACAAAACCCAATCACCTCTTCCATGTGCCGGCAAATGATAAACACGTGCATTACTGTGCTTTGCAAGCTCCAAAACATCGCTAATGTATTGAAGCGTCTTTTCATCTCGTGCATCTGTCAATAAGTAGTACGTGTTTGTATGGTCTTGTCGCAACAGTGCGCGCGTCAGTTCGCGCACGACGACTTCGCTTCCCGTGCGACCACGACCGATGTTGCGGATATCAATGGCAATGTGTAACATATCGTTATTCTGTTATGGTTTGTTGTTGTGAGAGCGTTTTGTTAGATGTATTGTTGTGCTCTGCGCTCTCCTTTGTGTCATCATCTGTCACATGCTGTTTGGTTGCTTCTTTGAAGGCATAGTACACTTTTGTATCGTCGCGTACATCAACATATGCGATCTCGGAGCGCCGTTTGCGCATATCTTCTTGGGCAAGGAGGACGTGCGCCCGATACAGCGCCGTGGTGACATCTTTGGTAAAATCAATCCGCAATTCCCAGCCATCGCTTGTCGCAAGATAAAAATCATGATACCCGATTGTCTGCGCGCGGTACGGCTCGTTTAGTGTTGTATCCAAAACAAATGGAGTGTTTTTTGCTACGTAAAGAATGCGCGTAATCACTTCCGGTGCAATAACGCTATCGCCAACATTTTTCATGTCTTCCTGCAAAACGACTCGCACAATGTTGTTTTGTGTGTAGCGTGCCTGTGCCAGATCAACACCACGCAGACGAACTATGCCGGTTTTTTGATCAATGTCCATGCAATGCTCCGGCATTTCATCATGTGCGCATACAAGGACAATCATCTCGTATTCTTCAACGACGATCCGTATCGTCTGTGGAAAAACATGAACAATCTCCACAGTGGCAATCTGTGGGAATTCTTTTTTGATCAGGTCTTCTATGGCACGATCATTGATGATCCACAAGTGGTTTTTTGCAATATGTGCGATGTTTGTTCCTTCCAAGGCCCTCGTTACCGTGTTGGTAAGATCTTCCGAAGACACTCGTTCTGTCCCCGTTACGACAACATGCTCTACCTGTAAGACTGTCGTATAAAATAACACATAGATTGTCCCAAGGACAAAAATACCCCACAAAAACCACGCAAACACATGCCGTGCTCCAGTGTGACGTGTGCGTTTTTTTCGTTGATGTAATCGGCGATGTTTTGGTGTGTGCATAAACAGATTCTTATCAAAGGTGTAACAGTAGCTCCTCTACCCGCAAACGCGGATGAACATTTGTCGTGCGCAGATCATGTTGTGCACGAAGAATCTTCTGGGCGAGGAGGAGTAATTGTGGCATATGGTGTTTGTGTGCCGCCTCATGGACCTGCCACAACCACACGTCCAAAATCTCATTGATTTTTTCCGGTTGTTTTGCAAGATTCTCTGCAAAGGCAAGACGTTCTGCCACAGACATTGTGGAAAGTTCTTTGAAGGATTTCTGTGCTTGTTGCATGCGCTCTACATAGGCATGGTCATCTTTTAAACGCATAAAGATACCGGGACGACCCATCGCCAAAGAAACAAGCGACGTTTCTTCTTTTGCAAATTGTTTCAAATCATCCGTAGTCACCAGACCAAAATCAAGACGCAGAACACGCGAATGAATGGTCGAAAGAAGTGTCTGCGGATAAGAAGAAGTGATGATAAGACGCGTCTGCGCCTGTGGTTCTTCTATAATTTTTAGAAGTGCGTTTTGAGCGCTGGGGGTTGCTCTATCCAAAGAATGAATAATCACCACACGCATACTACCGTCGCTTGTTAGCGCAAGTTGTTTCTGTAGCGTGCGGATATCATCAATGCTAATCGTTTTTTGTGATGAGGATGTGTGTTTTTGCGGTGCGATGACAAGGATGTCTCGCCAGAGCGATGGATCACGATATCGTACATGCTTTGTGATATCATCCTTGGCAATCAACGCTGCTGCAAAGGCCTCCGCGATGGTGCGTTTTCCCACGGCCGATGGTCCCGCAAAGAGAAATGCGTGATGCGCAATGCCTTCATCAATGACGCCTTGGAGAAACGCTTGTTGTTTTTTGTGTCCGCAAATCATTGCTCTTGTATGTGACTGATCACTGTGCGCATCTGACGCTCAAAACGTTCTTTTGAAAAATCTTGCGCGCGTATGCGCAATGTCGCCGGGTCAAAGGACTCTTCCTGCACAAGGAACCGACGCATACCATCTGCCATAACTTCTGTCGTGGGATCAGCAAATAAAACACCATGCACGCCATCGGTGATAATCTCTTTTGCGCCACCGCGCCCAAGCGCAATCACCGGAACACCGGCAGCGAGTGCTTCCACGCACACAATGCCAAAGTCATCCTCGCACGGGAAAAGCAATGCGCGCGCATTTGCAAGGATGGTGTTTTTTTCTTCCTCCGAGACCCAACCGCGCAAGACGATATGCTCTGATGTGCGTTTTGCAAGTTTTTTATACTCATCTCCCGTGCCCACAATCGTCAATGGCAACCGAAGTTTGGCACAGACGTCCATTGCGAGCGCGACATTTTTATAAGGACTTAATCGTGCAATGACAACAAAGGGCTTCTGTGTGTTGGGCGTTGTGCTGTCTGTTGTCTGTTGCAAAGATTTCTTGTATGCCGGTGGATAAACAACCGGCGCATCCTTGCGATAGTATTTTGCGATGCGCTGTTGTGTGTAGTGTGAATTTGCAATGAGGCGGTCCGGACGTTGTGCCGCTTGATAATCCCACACGCGCAAATAACTAAAAATCTGCCGAAGAACAAAAGAATTTCTCCCCACGATACGGCGCATATATCGCTCATTTTCATCCCAGATATAGCGCATCGGTGAGTGAATGTATGCGATGTGCCGGGTATTGAGTCGCGTTACCAATCCCTTGCTCCACGCGCCGGAACTGGAAATCACCAAATCAAAATCACGTAAATCCATTGCCTCGATAGCGCTTCCATAAAACGGCAAAAGCCAGCGATGTCGTTTGCGGATCCACCGTGGCCACTTCTGCAAAAAGCTCGTCCGAATATCGCGACCCGGCAAAAAATCTCCCATGCGTTTTTTGTCATAGAGCAGTGTGTAAATTGGCGCGTCCGGGTACATTTCTGCCAATGTCTGCAACACGACCTCAGCGCCACCGGGATAAAGCAAAAAATCGTGAACTAGTGCCACTTTTTGTTTGCCGGATTGTTGTGGTGTCTGGGAGTTCTGCCCGTCGTAATCGTGTTGCATGATGTGTTTTCTTATAAATCTTTTGTATGTACGGCCGTTATTGATATTACGCTTTCCCTGCGAGATTATACATGCTATTATATTTTGTTTTCCTCATTCTGTAAACTCATGCATCACACACCACAGCTCCACAGATACTTCTTCCGACACAAAAAGAGACTACAAAAAGACTTGACAAATTGAGACTTTTCGTATATAATGCAAAAACTGTTCATTCTAGGAGAAAAAAATGATAAAATCCTTACTGCTTCCGGTGCTAGCTACTATCATGCTTATTACACTCTTTGATGAGGGAGCAACCGCTCCCTCATCAAAAATGGAGCCGGTGCGCATGATTGCACACCGGCAACAAGCAGAGGCGGAGCAGTGCACCGCCTACGCCGCGATGAAAGACGCGGGCGGAGAGCCACCCTTTATCTGTGGCTCAGAATAAACCTCTCACACATGCCACATGCGCGTATCACTACGCATATGTGGCATTTTTTTATTATTGCGCATATGTTATGATAGAGGGGAGAATCTGCTTTCTATAATAATCATACTATGAAGATCCTTTTTGTCTCACGTGCCTATCCTCCCGTTGTCGGTGGCATTGAAAATCAAAACTACGAACTTTCTCAATGGCTTCCACAATATGCACAGACCACAACCATTGCCAACACCAAGGGCAAAATCGCCCTTCCTGTTTTTTTGCCGTGGATGTTGTTGCGCCTCCTCTTTACGATGCCAAAATATGATGTACTCCTGCTGGGCGATGGCGTCCTCGGTATTCTTGGCTGGTGGGTAAAAAAAATCTTCCCCAAGAAAAAAGTCGCTTGCGTCATTCATGGGCTTGATCTCACCTATCTCTCTTCGCTCTATCAAATTCTCTGGGTCGGGACATTTCTTCCCGCGTGTGATCAATTTATCGCCGTTGGCAATCAAACACTCCAAGAAGCAGTTCACCGCGGTATCCCAAAAGAGCGCTGTGTCTTCATCCCCAATGGCATTGATCCGGAAAAATTTCTCCACTTTACCGGCACCAAAGACGACCTCTCTGAACTCGTTGGTCCGATGCGTAGCGACGCGCAAACCATTCTCACCACGGGGCGACTGGCAAAGAGAAAAGGCGTTGCATGGTTTATCCGCAATGTCTTGCCAAAACTTCCCGCCCATATGATCTATATCGTTGCAGGCGCCGGACCGGACCAAGAAAATATTGAAGATGCCATCGCGCAAACGGGACTTGCAGAGCGCGTTATCCTTTTGGGACGTGTGCGTGATGAGGATTTGCTCACTCTGTGGCACACCTGCGATGTCTTTGTGCAACCCAATATCCCTCTTCGTGGCGATATGGAGGGCTTTGGCATTAGCGTCATTGAAGCTGCTGTCTGTGGCATCCCTGTTGTCGCTGCAGATTTGGAAGGACTCAAAGACGCCATCACCGATGGCAAAAACGGCTTTCGCGTCCCACCGCAAGATCCGGATGCCTGGGTTGGAAAAATATCTGAGATTCTCTCTGATGATTTTGATCGTATTGCTTTTGGCAAAAACGCCTCGCACTATGTGATCACACACAACAGCTGGGAGATTATTGCCAAACGCTATCATGATACCCTGCAATCTCTCCTCACATCATAAAACCGTACGTTCTGCCAAACTACTCTATTTAGTGCGCTCCATGATACAATAAAGATAGCACAAATCATTAACGATCCTCCATGCATTTTCTCCTTACTGAATTTCTCTTTGTTGTTGCGTTTTTCTTGACACTTTTTTTGCCGGGGTGGTTTTTGCTTTGTGCCACATGCAAAAAACATTTCACAACCTTTGAAATCATCATTCTTGCCGTACCACTGAGTTTTACCATGACAACACTTCTTACTCTCATCCTTGGCAAAAGCGGATTTATCCTCTCTGCATACCACCTATGGTTTATCACTCTTACGCTCAACGCTATCCTTGGCGTATGGTGCTTCTTTGCGACCAAAAAGACACCATGCCACACCCAAAAAAGCCCCTGGACACCGTCGCAACACATTCTCATTACCGCACTTCTGCTTCTCATGATTCTTACCAAAACGCTTTTTTTGACACACACGATCTTTCCTACGGCAACAGATCTTGGTCATCATATGTTTTGGGTGGAAAAAATCGTTGCCACGCAGACCCTGCCCACTTATGAAAAAATACCTGTCATCCCGGACGACCCCCAAAACGCCATCACGCAACCGGCGCACTTTGGCGCACCACAGCACATTGCCGATTTTATCGTCGGAGAACATATCATCTTTGCTCTTTTGCGTACCTTAAGCTCACAGCATGTCGTAAGCGCCTTTCCCTCCCTTATTCTTTATCTATGTAATCTCGCAACAACCGTATTGCTCTTTCTTCTTGCACGGCGTCTCTTTGCGCCACTGCGCATTGGACCTCGGAGCGCCATTTTTGTCCTTTTGCTTAGCGGTCCGCTTTATGCCATTTCCGGCGCCGGTGCCAAATTTGTCAGCGGTGGCGTGATTGGCAATGTCATTGGCAATATGCTTCTTATTGCCCTGCTTTACTTTTTGTATCGTGCACTTGTGGAGCGCCACCGTACCTTTGTACTCTTTAGTATCCTCATTGGCATGGCCCTGATCTATACACATCACCTCTCCACATTTATTCTGCTCTACATCCTTGTTGCGACGATGTCCTTGCTCATTCTCTTTTCCCTTCATGCTCTTGTCAAACACCTCTTACGTTGGCGCCAACTCTTTTTTGCGCCGATGACGATGCTCTTTATCGTTGTTTCCGGTATTTTCCTCTTTTTGCATCCGCCAAGCTATCTCAACACCCAAGCGATTTCTTCTTCCGTCGGCGCACCCGTCAAATCCACGCGCACCGGCATTCCCTTTGAGCAACTTATGGTTATGAGTGGACAAGCGCGCTTTGTGCTTGCGCTTGGCGGTGGCATTGTTGTGCTTTTGTGTGGTGGCCTGTGGCGACGCATGCGTCCTTTGCGCCGTCTCTGTACCACAACGTCTCTTGCATCGCTTACGCCGGAAGCACGCGCACTTCTGCTTGGATGGTTTTCTGTTCTCTTGGCCATGAGCACACTGCCACAACTCCTTCATGTCAACATCATTTCTACGCGCATTGCGACCTATATCGCTTTTCCAAGCGCATTGCTTGGCGGACTCTTTCTCGGATACCTCTTTGCACTACTCCCCAAAGCACTACCTCGCACGCTTTCCTATAGCATCCTCGCACTTATCTTGCTCTTTGTTTTTACCAATGGCATGCGCGACAATCTCACAAGTCTCACACCGGAGCCCAAGACACGCAGTGCCGTACAAACGTTTCACCTTGCCACCGTTCTCTCTGAAACGCTTCCACAAGACCAGTGGATTATCAAAGATCACAACTACATCACCGCCGATACGTGGATAAAAGTTTTTATCCATCGTGATTATAGCAATCCACTTTCACGGAGTTTTTTCAAACGCTATGAAACACGTCCGCACCGTGAACACTGTACACGTGAGATGATTTCCCATCCACAAAGCGACATGGCACGACGATGTTTTGCACAGCTTTCCATTGGACCGGTTGTCGTCAATACTGCGCAAGACGCACAACAATTCCTCGATGACCCCACCTTTATCAAAGTCTACGAAAATAATGATACTTCCATTTTTTGGCATTACCCCTATGATCAACAATAACCAACATCGTCATTTCATCGTCATTTTCCTTGCGCTTCTTGCGAGTGTTGTCTTTTTGGCATGGACGCAATACCGCCAACAATATGCACCCAATCAATCCTGGTGGGCAATCGCCTTTGCCTCGCCGGAGCCAACCACCGCAGACCACACGCTTCTGATAGAAAATCACACCGACGACCCGCATTTCAGCATCACAACGACCTGTGGCACAACACAACAGACAAAACATCTCATCGTTGCCGATCAAACACAAAAACGTTTCACACCACCATGCACGCAAAAAAAAATCACCATGTCTGTTGAGCACGGTGATGAATCACGGATTCTTTACAAATAATTCATTAAGCATGCAGAATTGTCGCATCCGTGGCGACTCATTTTCCGTGGTGAATATTTCATATAATTCACCATAGGATATTCCTTCCACCATGCCCGTTATTACTGATCGCGCACCTCTATTCACATTCTCTTGCAGTGCACGACACAGCATCATTATCGGTCGCCGTAATAATAGCGCCAATGTCTTGTATTTTTCAGGTATTGTCCCGTAGTGAACAATATTAACCCATGGATCAAAAGCACACAACTGTTTACACTGATCATACACGACGATTAGCGTTTCTTTGTTTTGCTGTTGCATATAAAATCCATAGGTTCTGTTTTCTTCCTGAAAACTGACACGGGCCACTCCAACACTTGCAAGCAGCGTGTCCGTTTTTAGCGCTTGGTGCGAAACAACGCTCACCTCAAATGGATATGTATTCATTATCTCTCCTTTTGATTAGTGAAGGCGCACTCCTGATTGAGACGCATTGATGATGTTATACACATCTTCTTGAGAGCATGGCGCGTCTCCTGCACAGAACGCCACAAAGCTCTCTGGCTCCTCTAATAAGAGGCCACATGTCTGAAAAAAAGATTCGGCCACCACCCTTTGTCCACCCACAAAAGCACTTCCCTTATCATAAAAATCATTCTGCGTTAAGTGTAACGCAGTTTGTGATGTTGTCTGATGCTTATCTTGTTGTACATTCATGATGTCAATATTATAGACACCATCGCTAAGCGTTTGTGGAAAATTCTTTACAAAGCGCATGTGGAAGGGATAAATGCCCGCAAAATTGTTATCCCTATCAAAACTGATAGAAAGAACGCCGATGATCTCTTGAGGCATTCTTTCCTCTACTTTAAGGATTGCTTGTATCAGCATGTCTTGTTCTCCGATTGTTAAAGATACCACTACCCTAGCATATATTCTCTTTCTCGACAACACATCTATGGTATAATAGCCAAATACAAAAAAGTAACGAGTACACCCCTATGCACAAAAAAATCCTTTTTGTCACACGCCCGCTTGCACCGCCCTGGGATGAGGGAAGTAAAAACTTTGCATACAACCTTGCAAAAAATCTTACTGACAAAAACATTACCATCCTCACCAAAGGGACGATTGAAGATGCGCCAAAGCATCTTACACAGCAACCGATTTACACCAGCGCCGATCTCTCTTTTCCGCTCTGGCAAAAACTTCGCCTCCTGTTTTTTCTGTGGCGTCATGCAAAAAACTACGATATCATTCACTTGCTTTTTACGCCAACGCGTCTTAATGCGTTGATTTTGCGTCGCCTCCTCCCGCGTAAGAAAAAGATCATACAGACCATCGCAACCCTACGAGATGATTTGTATGATGAGAATCAACTACGGACAATGTTTTTTGGAGATGTCCTCGTACCCTATTCACGCTACGCACAGAAAAAACTGATAAAACTTTTTGCACAGGAACAAACCAAAAAAATCGTCCAGATCTATCCCGGTATTGACTTGGAAAAATATCATCCAACCGGCAAAGACCCGGAGCTTGTCAAAAAATACAACATCCACCTTAACCATTTTATCGTCGCCTATCCGGGAGAGTTTGCTCGCCTCGGCGCTACCGATGTCATCGTTTCCGCCTTTATTGAACTCTGGAGTGATCCTGCCAACGCTCATATCCGCTATCTCTGCGCTTGCCGTATCAAGACCAACGCCGATGCCTTAAAGAAAAACGAAGTGATCGAACGTTTCCGTAGAGCGGGACATCTTGATAAGGTGATTTTTACAGATACGTTTTTGGGTGACATGAACAAGATTTACAATCTCGCAGATCTCATCCTCTTCCCCGTTGTTTCCATGGCGGGTAAATTTGATGTCCCACTGGCCATGATTGAACCCTATGCGTGCAAAAAAATTGTTGTTGCATCAGACCTTCCCATTTTTCACGAATTCTCAACCAATGATATCAATGTTATAATACCAAGGAACAGCTCTCGAGAGATTACACAAGCCATTCTGACCATTGCCAACAATTCCTCGGCATGGGTACGCCGTGGAGAACGTGCGTATACCTTTGTCCACAAGACATTTAATATCACAAAAATCGCACAGCAGTACAAACACCTCTATGACCAATTATAAAAAACATCTCAAAGAGATTTCCCCACATCACAGCGTCTTCAAAACAGAGCGCATGCATGTGCCGGCACATTTTTTTATGGCAGATGATTTATTGCCACCGGAAGAGACTTTCCAGCGCATAGAAGACATTGCCTGCAATGATTGCTTGTTCCATGCAACGGTTGCCATGCCCGATGTCTCATCCAAGCCCGGACGCAAAAACGCAGCGGGCACAACTGTTGTAAGCGCTTCACACATCCTTCCGCAGGTCAACGACTCCGACCCAAACTGTGGCATGCGCCTTGTCAAAACCAATCTCACAGAAGACAACGTTAGCGAAAAAGAGTTGGAAAAACTTTTTGAACGGCTCGTTGATGTCGTCCCGACCAAAACGCTCGTCGGCACCAAAGTGCCTTTTGATGTCATCGTTGACATTTGTCGTGGTGGCACACAAGCACTCATTGATCATCTCGGCATTGCAACAAAAAACGAATTATCCAATACCCAGTGCGGTGGCAATTTCTTTGACAAAAAAATATCACGTCGTGAGCTTTTTGATGCCGTGCCAAAACTCTACCTCCATTTCGCGCAATACCGACTTGGTCTCATCGGTGCCGCCGGCAACCATTTCTTTGATTTGATGAAAGTCACAGACATCATAGACCCTGTCATTGCAAAAACATTTGGCCTCAAAAAAGGACAGTACCTCTTTATGGTGCACACGGGCTCCGGCATCCTCGGTCAGTATACAATGTATACCTACACCGCCAAAAAACGTGAACACCTTTCGCAGTCTCTCATGGTCATGCTTGGACAGATGACCTTTCGCTCACAGCAAAAACGCGTCTACAAAAAAATGTCCAAAGCCATCAAACGCCATATGCGAGGAGATGACTCCTTGCTTGCCTACGATGCCAATGGACTTGACGGAAAACTCTATATGACGGCACGCAATGCCGCGAGTAATTTCGGTACGGCAAATCGCGCCACCATCATCCACAATGTTGCAGAAGAAATCAAGCGCACGCTTGGACGCGATCCGGAAATGGATCTGCTCTATGATCTCCCCCATATTTCGATTAACAAAGAACATCATTTCGATCACGACGTCTGGGTGCACCGCAATAACACATCACGCGCCTATGGACCACATAGAATGGCAGACCATCCCGTGTACAAAGAAACGGGAGAACCAACCTTTATCCCCTCCTCAATGAGTACGGAAGCTTTTATCGGTGTTGGCACAGACGCCAATGACGAGAGTTTTTATAGCGCACCACATGGCACAGGCAAAGGAACACAGGCCTCTGAAAAAAACGTGCCCCGAAGTAAACGTGAACTCTTTGCCAAAATGGCCGACAAAGGCGTAAAACTCTACAACGCAAAATCCTCCCGCGTCATCGAGCAAGACTCTTCACGCTACAAAGATGTGTCTCGCGTCATTGAAGGCGTTGATGATAATGGCATTGCAAAAATCGTTGCAAAGATGACGCCAGTTAGCGTCATCATGTACTAATATGATTTTTTGCATAACAGCAATGCGCTAGCCCTTCGAGAAACATCCCGTTAAATGACAATTCCTATGAACATTATCACCATCTCTGGCGTTGACGGCAGTGGGAAATCCACACAGATCACACGCCTGCAAAAATACTTGGAAGCACAGGAACACAAAACCTACTACTTCCACGCGACACAGTTTTCTCTTGCCAACAAAAAGACACTGCACAAACCTGGCAGTGCAAAAGCCGTCACAACTGCATCTTGGTACAAGATTCAACTACGCAAATTCGCACTGCTTGTTGATCTCGTGCGTTTTGAACGATTACTCACCAGACTCAAAAAAGCCGGCTACACCCATCTGGTCTCCGACCGATATTTTTATGACACGCTGATTAATATCCTCTATCTCTCGCACGGGAAAAAACATTATCACTTTGGCGTCTTTTTTTTGGCGCACCTCATCCCGGCACCAAACACGGCTCTCTATCTCAAGCTGTCTGCAAAAAACATTCTTGCGCGTGATCGTGATATTGAGCAAGGCGAACGCTATCTCCGAGAAAAAATTGCACTTTTTGACACCGTTGCCCCTCTGTGGCAGATGCACGTGATTGATGGAAATGGTACAATAGAAGACGTGCATCAACGCATTGTGGATGCGTTGCAAGCATAAGCAGTGCAAAGATATTCCCCAAAAGAAAAACCAAAAAACCTTCCCCCTTTTATTTTTACCACACGACACTAACATCTCATTTATTTCCTATGTTTCATTCCTTTCTCTTTCTTGCCTTTGCCGAAGTCGTTTTTAATATCGCAAACTATATCCTCCAAATTGGTCAGGCGCGTCTTTTGGGTGAAGTTGATTATGGACGCGTCACACTTGTTGTAGGGTTTATCACCATGCTCACCATTCTCGTTGGTCGCGGTGTGCCAACGGCGATGAGTAAGCGTCTAAGCGAATATGCCAATGACCTCCCCATGATCAAAGCGATTCGCGCCAAAGCGGCATTCTTGCAATTTTTTATCATCATCGTTGTCACAAGTATCATCTTTCTCTCTTCACCGCTTCTGGCCACTGCCTTCAAAGATGCGACGCTGACGCCACTTTTTCGCCTCGCAAGTTTCATGATTCCGGCGTTTGCACTTAGCGCCTTCTATGTCCAATATTTCAACGGCTTGAAGGATTTCACGGGCATGGGGATTTTAAAAATTGGACGAGGGATTTTTCGTGTCTCTTTTATTTTGCTTGGCGCATACTTCTATGGGATTATCGGTGCGATTATCGGTGCGATCATTGCACCGCTGACACTTTCTTTTGTGGGATATTTCATTGACCGCATACGCCACCACGATCTACACAAGACACGCACGCAGACGGCATTTCCCAAAAAACACCTCCTCAACTACGCCGGCAGTTTCATGATCTTTCTTTTTTTGTATGAATTTTTTGTGCGTACCGATCTATACCTCATCAAATTTTTCACACAAAACGATGCCCTCGTCGGCTATTACAATGCCGCGCTTTCTCTGGCACTTATCCCCTACTATCTCATGTTTGCCCTTTCTCTTTTGCTGTTCCCAACCATTTCCACACTAAGCAAACAACAAAACCGCCAAGAAATTCGCACACTGCTTACAAACGTCCTGCGTTTTTTGTGGATTTTTTTGCTTCCGATTGCCGTACTCTTCGCTCTCTATGCGCCACAGATTGTTTCTCTGCTCTTTGGCGCACGCTTTCTCCCCAGTGCAGAACTCTTGCCCCTTATGCTTGGCGGTACCGTCTTTGGGACCTTTTTCTACGTCCTTACCGGTGTGCTCAATGGCGCCAATCACACCCGCATTTCTGCGACCATTGTTGCTGTTGGTATTTTTTCAAGTATTGTGCTCAATAGTTATTTCCTCCCGCGCTATGGCATCGTAGCAACGGCGTTGCTCTTTTCTTTTACGACAACGCTTCTGGGCGTGCTCTCCCTAAGTATTATTTATAAGCTCTATCGCGTCACCATTGCGCTCAAAACGTTTCTTATCGTCATTATCTTGGCTTCATTACTCATTATCCCCGCACGTTTCTTGCCTGCCGGCACGTGGAGTTTTATAGTTAGCGGACTATTTCTCTTTGGACTCTATACCGCCAGCATCTTTGCATTGGGACTGATCAAGAAATCCGATTTTGCACGCACCAAAACGCCTGCATAAACCCATCGCCTCCAATACCACGCGCAACGTTTATCGTCGTGGAAAGTACCCTCTGAAACGATAAAAACATGGATGGCCCAAAAGCCTCCCCTGTTTATTTTTTTGTGCACAGATCAGTGCTGTAATCATAACGACATCCTGCAAAAACTTGATGCCAGAGATAGCGTGGCTGTGCGCTATCACTGAAGCGCGGATCGTGATAGGTTGTGTTGATTGACGCACGTTGGGCGCTAATGGCATTCTCTTTGGGTATGAGGTGAAAGAGTGTAAGAGTGCCAAAAGATTTTTGCGCTTTTAGCGTAAATGCTTGTTTGAATTTTGCGAGATGCTTGGCGTGGTCGGCCTGTGTCCGCAGTACGAGAAAATAATTTCCCTCACGATAGATCGGTGTGAGGTCACGTGGAATGTATGAACGTGCAATGCCTCTGCGGTCAACGCGCTCCCACAATGCGCGCTTAAACTCCGACTGCCCATGAATAAACAGTGGAAAACCGTTTGTCGCCTGCACGGCAATCATATAGTCTGCAATTTCATTGAGTTGCGCAAGTGTCATCCGCGTCTTCTCACCGAGAATGCGATCACGATATCCAAGTGTAAACGTGTCATCACTAATCGCATGAGAGAGCTCCACAAAATATCGCCCGACAAAGACGAGATTACTCACAAGAAGGAGTCCGATAATCATGCGAGAAAGCATAATATCGCGTCGTTTCCCTCGCTTAAGTCCCACATGGAGAATCATCCCGATCAAGATAAGCGACACGGGTGCATGAATGAGAAAAAACCGTGGCGCAAAATCATATGCCAGTGGCGTATAGATAACAAACGTTATAACATACCACAAAAGACAAAGCCGAATGAAATTGCGTTCTCTGCGATTGGTCGTTTTTTTGTAAACCCATAGACTACCCAGAAATCCCGCAAGGATAATGAGCAGTGACACGCTACCGGCAAACAGACCTTTTTTGCACTTATCATCACACGAAATATAGCCATCATTGTACACGGGAAAATCAACTTCCTGATATCCACTAAGAATAATCCAATTATAACGCACATGCTCGGAGATGTTTTTGGTGATTTGTTCCATAAATGAATGCTTGCTACCACTGTCTGTGTGCAGTGATGCGAGAAATGCTTGCGTGTTTTCACCGCCGGTCTTGATGTCATTGATAATAAGCGGAGTGTTTAACGCAACAAATAAAAGTACGCTACCGATCCAAAATCTCCACGAAATCTTGGGACGTGTCCACAGGAGAAAAAGACCGGCAATCACCGGCACAGTCACAACGGCGAGGAAATGCATCTGAGAGAGAAATGCAAATGCACCACTTGCAACCAGAAGCCACCACCCGCGCTCACGGCGATGTCCTTCTTTGAAACGCGCCACACGAAGCACTGCATAAAACGTAAGAAGCGTAAAAAATGGCATGAGATTTGGATTCCACCCAAAGCGACTGTAACTCACAAAAAACAGCGACACGGCAAATAACGCCATAAGTCCCAAGGAGAGATATCGCGAGAAAAACTCTCGCGCAAAAACATAAAACAGTGCAATAGTCGCAATGGAAAAAATGACAATAAGCATAATACTCCCCAAAGGACTATCACCAAAAAGAAGCGCGCTTACGTATTCGATATAATAAAACAACGGTCCCAAACGCAGTGTCGTCTTGCCACCATAGCCGATGGCATCACCCTCTGCAATCGTAACGTTCCCCGCCGCCTTGGGTCCTTGCAGTGGCAGATAGCCCGGTCCACGCTCAATCGCCGTGTGGATGACACGATAGTCTCGCGCTTGATCAAGCTCATAGTGCATCCACTCTCCCACGTGATACAACCGCAAAAAGCCCCCCAGAATGAGAATGCCCACAAAGACAAGCGCCACGTTGTTGCGAAATAATTTCTTCATAGTTCTCAATATACTAGAAATATCAACTCTGCACAACATGACCCCTATTGATTTTTCATAACAGAAAAAACTGTCTTGTATTATATGATGCACTCCCTATGCATCAACACATCAAATAGCACAAATCCCAAAAGAGAGGTATAATAAATATAGGTACAAGACTAGTTAACTCTTAATGATCTTGTACCAAAATATATTATGAAGATTATAAAGATGTAATCAAACATGAAACTAAATAGACCAAAAGTTGGGGTTGGGGTTATCATCATTAAAGATGGAAAAGTCCTCCTTGGTAAAAGAAAAAATGCTCACGGTGATGGCTCATGGAGTTTTCCGGGAGGACATTTAGAGCTTAATGAATCATGGGAAGATTGTGCTTCACGTGAAACAATGGAAGAAGTCGGGATTACGATTAAAAATATTCGCTTTGGCGCAGTAACGAATGACGTTTTTCACATTGAAAAGAAACACTATGTTACAATTTTTATGTTAGCTGAATATGACTCTGGCGAAATAACCATCATGGAACCAGATAAATGTGAACGATGGAATTGGTTTGAATGGGATAAACTACCCCAACCTCTTTTTGTTCCTATTCAAAATTTATGCAAAACAATGTATAATCCAATCACTCAACGCGCACACTAATGACACAATTTAGCCATTAAAAAATCAACCTCATGCATGCTTTTTAGCTGTTTTTATCTTGCATTGTAGTGAAGTGCTTAGATCCCCCAACGGTAGACGCTTATTTTGCCACGAATGAGTGGCGAATC
>CAZMCZ010000003.1:0-12618 GCA_964565145.1 uncultured Pseudobdellovibrionaceae bacterium
TGTCAACCCCTTGCCGCTCCGCATATATTACTCTAATTATAGCATTAATTTAAATATCCCACACATCAATTGATATTAAAAAATCGTTAGTTTGTAATACATATACATGTTACAAACTAACGATTAAATATTAAACGGAAGGAATACTGTCCAGGATCTTTTTAGTATCCTTAAGCCTCCGTATGTTCTTTAGATAAGTGTCCATTTGTACCACCTTGCTAGTTTTTTGCCTCTGTAAAGACGTCATTCGCTCATCCAGTTCATTTATCTCCTTCCTCAATTCTTGAACCAGATCCTGCAATCTTTCAATGCCACGCGCGACATCTGTAATGGAATCTGTTGTAGACTTAGAGCAAGCAGAGGCGCCACCGGATGTCTTTGCTTCTGCCGATTTACAAACAACTTTGCGGACTGAAGTACGCGGTTTTTCTTCCACTTTTTCACATCCACCATCAGGCAGCATCATTTTATAGTGATACCCAACTTCACCCTTTTTTGCACATAAGCGAAACTCGATACGATCTTTATCACCACCCTGATCCAATCGCTTCAAATCGTAAAAGCCTTTTCTCTTACACGCTGCCCCTACTTTGAAACAAATCAGTGTGATCTTCCTGTCATATTTTTGCATCAACGTCTTGTAATCTTTCGCAAATTTTTTCGCAATGATGTCAACATGTTCCTGCAAAATATCTGCAGAACAAGCTATACCATCTACGACAGTAATGCCTATATTTAATCCTTGCATCATTCGTAAAGGAATACCTTGACAAGAACCCCTATCCTCTTTGTATTTCTTTACAGATTTTTTTTGTATATGTGACAATTCTTTTGCTTGTTGCATGGAGGTATCTTGTGGCACAGAAAAATTCTCAGGAATTTTCTTCACTTGAACTTTTTTGGTATGCTCCAATTGTCCTACCGAGCTATCAATATCCCTTAATGCCGCATGAATCTCTGCCATAGTTGTATCACCACGGGTACTGGGGACAACAAGCTTCCAAATCATACGCGAGCCATTATCTCCCGGTTGTACTTCGAAAAAGATATGGTGTTCATCGTAGAGACCAACTGTAACACCTTTTGTATGTGCACTACCCCGAATCCCCCTTATTGGTATGAGTTTAAACGACTCCCTGCTACGTTTAAAAAATGTAACAGAATTGATATATCTCTCAACGAGTTTAATTACCTTTTGAGTATCCCGACTCTTTATAGTTTTTTTGGTATTTTCGATGACAACTTTCGCCATTTTTTATCTCCTTTATTGAAAGAATAAATATAAAAAATTTTTAAAAAACTACTACATCTTCAATAATCTGATGCAATATGTCATTCTAGTCTATTTTATAGCAACTGTCAATACCATAGAAAAAACCCACACCTTATTTCAGATGTGGGTTCTGTGAATTTTAGAGTGTATTGATCCTGACCCATGTACTGAGGTCTTGATCCAGAACGTTCTTAATACTAATACGTTCACTAGGATCACCACTAACCACTTGCAATGCTTTAATTACAACCTGTTGTTGTAACATTGTTAGTTTATCCAAGCTTTTTTTGTGATCTTCGCAAACTGCCCAAAGAGGGTGTCGTACATTGATGTAAATAATACCATCCTGGTCATCAATATCCCATAAACGACTTTCTGGAAGGGTGTTCACATGCCACATCGTGATACCGAGACTATTATTATATACAGCATCACGTTTACGACCTTTTTCATTAACCACTGTAAGCGGTTGATGTCTTAGGTGCTCTGTTTGTGGCGATCTTTTCTTTTTGGTTGATGTGGTATCAGCCGTTCCCGTATTGAAACCATCAACAGCTGTTGCTCGAATATCAGTTGGCACAGAGATCGCTGGTTTCTTATGCCCCACACCAATATTTCCCCACTTAAAAGAGCTGATTGCATCACGCAAGAAACGCAGTTCATCTTGTGCAAGTGCCTTTTGAACTCGTTTAAGAGCCTCACGGGCAGTTTCTGTATATGTCTTACTAACACTAGCTTTTTGTAAATCAGCAAAGATTTCCTTACCACCATCAGTAAAATACCAATACTCCAAGGCCCTACTAAACTCCTCCAAATGTGTATCAAGATAAAATCGACTTCGATCCGGATGAAGACGTAAACCGGAAGAAAAAATCTCACCCTCCAAAAGCTTACTCAACAACACTTCCTGCACTTCCGTGTGCAGTGGATTACTTGCCAATTCTATTGAATCACAAAAATCTTTAGCAGAAATACGAAAGGGATCACCCTCCACACCAAGTACAACACCTTTAGAAAAACTTTTATGATATGTGCCACGAGCATAAAGACGCAGTTCTACATGATCACCACCAGGTGTTTCGTATTCTATTGGTCGTTCTGTAAGAGGTGCTCCAGACCATGTTTGGCCCTCTACGGTCAACTTTTGTTTTTCAGAGCCATAATGGCTATGTAAACTGATACGCACATTATCTTCTTGTATCCGTTGATTAAAGTTAGTGATCACCTGATTCTTGAGATTTTCAAGATCTACAGTAGAAATACGTCGATCTGTAGTAATACCACGTACAACGATTTCAGATGTCCACCAAATATCCGATTGTTTTTTAGTTCTGGTAACATATGTACGGCAATTTTCAAAGGGAACTTCTATATCATCTTTTTGTGCAAGAATCTTTTCTGTGTCAAAAGTTACACGCAAAAGTCTTTTGTCAGATTGATTCTGTTCTGCACTTGTAATGCTATACGAAGTTCCTTTACCAAGTGGTGACATGAGACCTAGACTAAACTGACCAAACTTGCCAGCACGCTTACGATTTGGAGTTGCAACATTTTGCAATGCTGTTTTAATTTTTTCCTCCGTAACACCATCACCATCATCCAAGACAGTGACAGTCCGCGTGGAACCACGATACTTGACATACACCTCAATATTGCGTGCATTTTCATCCAAAGCATTTTGGATGAGTTCCGTAATCATTCGAGTTACTGTCGGATATGTTTCGGCAATATGTCGTACGAGAACGATGCCTTGATTCATCTTTAACGGTACTAATTGTTGACTCATACTTTTCTCCTCATACTTTCATCACGACTCGTTTCACTACAGAGTGCACCGAGCATATTGGCAGCCAAAAATAGATCTTCTCCGACAATGGCGCGCACACGTGCACGATCCTGAGGAGAATATGCATCAGAAACAAGAGCTTCTATCATTGGCGTAATTACCTTAATCATGTGTGCGAAAAATTCCAGTGCAATCTCGTTTTGTGTGTGAATATCGTACAGTATAACTGTTTCCGATACTGCGCCAAAAAATCGCTCCCTTTCACTATCCATTCGCTCTTCCATCTCTTTACAATGTCCAAGCAACATTTCTCGCCTGTTTCTTTTCTTAAGACCAATTCCCCCCTTAAGAAGACGAAAGGTTGCACTTTGTGAAATATTACACCACGATTGTATTTCCCCTATCGAAATAGTATTTAGAGCAATATGTTTATATAGTTTTTGTAAAACTGATGGCAGATCATTATAATCAGACACATCATATCCCAAAAAAACTAATAATGCCATAATACGAATACGATTTTCTCCTTTTGGCGTAACGCCATTTTGTAAATGCCGAATGTAACTCATAGAACCACACTGAACATTTTGTAGCCATGTATTTATTTGTTCATCAGTGTTATTTCTACATAAATGCGTAAGGCATTCAATAAAATTTCCACCATAAAGCGTAGATTTACTCATAAAAAAACTCCTATCAAAAATGTTAATGAACGATTTCATACACAATAGTATGATACTCTATCATATAATTTATAATAAAAATTGTCAATAAAATACGATTATACGCAAAAAGTAAAATCGTATTCTAACGATACAACAACAATGATACCAAACCAACTATCCTCTACAAACGTGCATTATCATCAATGGTCAACTTTTTCTTCAGCGATCGCGCACCGCGCTTCATGAGGTCACGCATGCGCTTTTTTTTGCGACGCATCTGCGTGGCAAGTTCATCTTTAATTTCATCGATACACGCTTGCACAGATGGCGTTGTCGCATCTGCAAAAAACACATCGCGTCCACAATTAATCTGTACACTCATGTGAAAATCACCGGTTTTGATCTGGTCAATTTCAATACGCGCACTGTTGATTGGTCGAATGTCTGCAATGTCGTCAAGTTTTGATTCGATGTATGTGCGAGAAGCCTCGCCAAGCGCATCGATGTTTTTGTGATAATACTGTATGTTCATATATTTTATAAATAATTAATCAATTTAAAATCCTACGAGTTGTACCTCCTCTTTTAATTGTACACCAAATGTATCACGAACACGAGTTTTTGCAAGTGACGCTAATTGCAGTGCCTGATCTGCGGTTCCTTCCCCCACATTGAGGAAATAATTTGCATGCATTTCGCCCGCCTGAATATCGCCGATCCGCTTCCGAAAAAGCCCAACGCGCTCCAAAAGCCACCCGGCGGGAACACGATCGTTACGACTCTTTTTGCCCTTGTCGCGCAAAAACTCCTCTTGCACAGTCGCCGGCACAACCGGATTTACAAAAAACGACCCGGCGCTTTTGATATTCTGAATGTGTTTTTTGTTGCGCAATGTCACAATGTCATACATACGGTCTTGAATGCGATACTCTTTATCCGTAGAGAAGTGAAATGTCGCAGACAGAATGATATAACGTGATAACTCTTTGAAAATGCTTCTGCGATACCCATAACGACAATCCGAACGCGCAAGCGTGACAATGCGATCCTCGTGGGCATCCAACACATCAACACGCACGAGAAGGTCTGCAATCTCACTGCCAAACGCCCCGGCATTGCCACGCACGGCACCGCCGACAGAACCGGGAATGCCTGCGAGATTTTCTCCACCGGAGAGACCATTTTGCGCCGCAAAAACCAACAAATCCATCAGCTCTGCACCGGCGCCAATGGTGACGTGTTGCTCATCTTTGACAATGCTATCCATCATCATATGAATCACCAATCCGCGATACCCATCATCGGCAAAGAGGATATTGCTTCCACCCGCCAAGATAAAATACGGGATGTTTTTTTCCTTTGCAAAGGCCATCGCCCTACGCAGATCGTCCAGTGTAAGCACGCGACAATAATAATCTGCACTCCCTCCGATATCAAACGTTGTTAACGGTTTTAACAGTTGTTGCTCTTTAATTTTCATAAATATAGATACTACGACATTATTTTGTTATGGACCGTCCAGACATCACCTGCGCCAAGTGTGACAAAAACATCATCCTGTGTCAAATGCGCAGTCGCCCAACGCGCAAGCACATCAATCGTCGGTACATGCTGCGCTTTGTTGCTCCCGAGCGCGTTAATCGCATCAACGAGATCCTCACTGCACACATCACCTTGTACTTCGCGCGCACTTGCATAAATATCAAGGACCAACACAACATCGGCAAGAGCAAGTGTCTGCGCAAAATCGCGCAACAATGCCACCGTGCGTGAAAACGTATGCGGATGAAATGCCACGACAATCCTTCGCCGTGGATAATTGTCACGCAGTGTCGTAAGTGTTGCGCGGATTTCTTCCGGGTGATGGGCATAATCATCAATCATCACAGCGCCCCGATACACACCCTTACGCTCCAAGCGACGCATAACCCCCTTAAAATCCGCAATGCCTTTTGTGCTACCGGCGATGTCTTTTGAGATGAGTACACTCATAACCCACGCACCGACAACATTTTGCGCATTGTGTCTGCCGAGTAAATGTGTCGTAATCATATACTCTGTGTCACGATATCGAAGCGTGATGCGTTGCCCATAACCATCCTCTTTGCGTGAGATGATACACGCATCTGCCTCCGGATGCTCTCCATAGGTGACGACATTACACACGGCTTGTCGTGCAACCACCATCACATCGGCGTCATCATGACACGCAACCAAATACCCATGTCGTGGAATACGTTTGACAAAAGCAGAGAAAACCTCTTTGTACGCATCAAAATCCGCAAAAAAATCCGGATGATCAAAATCAATATTGGTGAGAAGAACACTCTGTGGCTGATAATGTGCCAGCTTATTCTGATATTCATCAGCTTCTATGACAAACGTCTGCCCATGTCCAATCCGTGCACCGCCATGCCATCCCGTAACGCGCGAACCCACAAGAGCCGATGGGTCATTCCCCGCACCGCTAAGTGCGTGAGCACACAATGCTGTTGTCGTCGTCTTGCCATGTGTCCCACAGACAGCAATGGTATAGAATTCACGCGTCATTGCGCCAAGGGCTTCTGCATAGGTATAGAGTGGCACACCGCGCGCAGAGAGCACCATGAGCTCTGCGTTCTCTTTTATGCGAAACGCCGTGGAGTATACGGCAAAGGAAAGATGTTTTGGCACATGCTCCGGTAAAAACGACTCAAAAACCTCAATCCCCTCTGCGCGTAATGACTGTGAATAAAATCCATCACCATCATCAGATCCGGAAACGTGATACCCACGCGCAACATACAAACGCGCAAGCGCACTGGTCCCCGCACCACCGATACCGACAATATAAATATGTTTCATAAAATACAATCTATTCCTTGACATTCTCCTCCCATTCTAGCATACTGGAAACATCTTTAACAACCAGAGGCTATCATGAAAAAATACTATACGATGGAACAAAAAGATGCCGAGAAATTGGCAGAAGTCGTAATTTCATTATTGGGAAAAACATTTTCGGAAGAGACATTTGTCAAGGGAGAAGCTGGCAAAAAACCAGAGGACGATGCCTTTACAATCATTCCCTTCACAAAAGAGGATGGGCTTAACTCTTATAGTGGGATTTGCATCACGCTGTCCACTATCCCCATCAACAATGCCTCTACTCACAGTGGCGTTATTGAAACCGCGCACAACGAAAAAGAGAATGCCAAAAATAAAATTTACTCGTTCTTAAAAAAGCAATGCCAACGTGTGGGACTTTCCACCATAAAACGTCCGATAGAAATGCATGGCCAAAATGACTATGGCATAAACTTTACCTATCATGACCATGATGCATTTTATATTGTCGGAGCAACCGATAATAATGCCATTAAAAAATTGGAATCATCGTAAACCAACAAAAACCGCCGAAAATCTATCCGGCGGTTTTTCTTTTTCACAAACACACTAGCCAACGCTATGCTTGTTCCTTTTTTAACATTTTAAGAATGCCTGTGACGATTTTTTGTGCAGCATCGGGATGATAAAAATCCGCAATAACCGTTTTCATTTGCTCACGCAATGTCCGACTACGCAAAAGTTCCTCAATCTTTTCATAAAAAAGATGTGAGCCCAAATTCGCCTCTTCCAATACCAGCGCACCGCCGGCGCGTGCAATCGCAAAGGCGTTCATGGGCTGATCGTGTGAGGCCAATGGCACAAGAATGGCAACGACACGATTAGCGGCAAGCTCTGTGATGGAATTTGCTCCCGCGCGCGCAATCGCAAGATCGGCGATGGCATAAGCGTCTGCCATTTCATCGCGCCCGAGAAATGGCACAAGGACGTAATGATCGTCACCGGAACGAAATCCTTTTTGTGAAGCAAGCGCAACAGTGTCATCGTAGTTTTTTGGACCGCTAACGTGGAGCACCTGCGCCAATTTTGTCAATTGTGGCAAAATATTGATAATCGCTTTGTTGATTGCCATTGACCCCTGTGAACCACCAAAGACAAAAATCGTTTTGCGCTCCGGCACAAAACCCCACCGTTCATACGCACGCGTCGCATCACCCTGACAGAGCTCCTTGCGAATCGGATTACCGGTCAGAACGACTTTTTCTGCGACAAAATAATCAGCACTCTGCGGATAAGAAATCGCAACATAAGTAGAGAGCTTTCCACCAATGCGATTTGCCCATCCCGGCACGGCGTCACTGTCATGCGAAAGAATGGGGATACGATAAATCCACGCCGCAATGACAACCGGCACAGCGGCATAACCACCCTTGGAAAACACACCATCGGGCATATAGAGAAGTAAATGCCACAACGCCTGCACGATACCAATGGGAAAGCGAAAGATGTCTACAAAATACTGCAAAGAAAAATACCGGCGCATCTTCCCCGTAAGGATATTTTTTACCGGAATATTTTCTGCCTGCATCGTCTCTGTGGCAAGATTGCCAAGCTGTGACCGTGTCCCGATATACAACAAATCAACATCCGGCACTTGATGTCGTAATTCACGTGCAACAGCGACAAGTGGAAAAATATGCCCTCCACTTCCACCTCCTGTAAGTACAATTCTCATAAAAAAATATAGAATGATAAATCTCTTCTTATTATATCACGCTCTGTCGCATTGTTGTAGCGATATCACTCACCGTCTTGCCTGACGTGACACATTAAGCACGATACCGATAGCAACAAGCAAAAACACAATTGACGTCCCACCATAACTGATAAAAGATAATGGAATACCCGTCAGAGGCATCAGTCCCGTAATCGCTGCGATGTTCATAAGTGCCTGCCCGATAATCCACACGCTCACACCGCCGACAATCAACCGACCAAATAAATCCGGCGCCCGTTGCGCAATACGTATCAAACGCCACAACAGAAAAAGAAACACCAACAGCAAAACCACCGCACCAATCAACCCCAATTCTTCACCGATGATGGCGTAAATGGAATCCCCAACGGGCTCCGGCAGGTATAAGGCTTTTTGACGACTGTGCCCAAGCCCAACACCAAACACACCACCACTGCCAAGTGCAATCAATGCCTGCTTAATCTGATAGCCCGCTCCCTGCGGATCACTATCCGGATGCAGAAACGTCGTAAAACGCGCAAGACGATACGGCGCCGCTTTGATAAGCGCTACCAAGAGGATGAAGCCCCCACCAAGCATTGCCAAGAGATGAGAAATGCGCGCACCCGCTACGAAAAAAATACTCATCACAATCAGAACAATCATCCCCATCGTCCCAACGTCCGGTTGCATCAAAATAAGAAAAGACACCCCACCCACAATCATAAGAAACGGGATAAACCCTTCATGGACATCACGAATTTTTGCAACGCCTTTGCCGGCACACCATGCACTGATATACAAAATCATCGCAAGCTTCACCGCTTCGGCCGGTTGTACTGTCAGTGGACCAATCGCAATCCATCGACTGGCACCATAAGCATCGACACCAATGCCCGGAATCAGCACGAGCACCAAAAGGAAGAGTGTCCCCACAAAAATCAAAAAAGACCACCGACGAAAAACATGATAGTCAACACGTTGCAAGACAAAAAGCCCAATCATCCCGATGACAACACCCAAAACCTGCTGTTTAAAAAAGTAATACGGGTCACCAAAACGCGTGTCCCCATAGACAATGCCGGCCGATGCAATCATCATCAGCCCAAAGACCACCAATAGTATCACCACACCAAAAAGCAAGCGATCCGGCTCGCCATGCGAAGCAAAAATACCGGCTTTGATTTTTGCGTGCCGTCTTTTTTTTGTGCCGACACGCCGATGATAGCGATTGTGTTTTGTCATTGGTTTTTGTGTTAGCGGTGTGTTGTCGTACGCCATGTGGCGATTTTTTTGTGATCACCGGAGAGAAGAACCTCCGGCACATCCCACCCCTTATAGCTTGGTGGTTTGGTATAATGAGCATGCTCTCGATAACCTGTCGTTGTGTGTGACTCCTGTGCGAGACTTTCTTGATTGCCCAACACACCATCCAACAATCGCACCACGCTATCTGCAACAACCATTGCCGGCAATTCTCCTCCCGTCAAAACATAATCTCCAATGGAAAGCTCCTCATCGGCAATGTGCTGTGCAACACGCTCATCAACACCCTCATACCGCCCACAAATCAGAAGCAATTCTTCATACTGTGCAAGACGCACTGCGTCACGTTGCGTATAGCGTTTCCCTTTTGCACTCAAAAGGATGATACGACGCTTCTTCTTTTGGACGTTGCTATGTCCCACAATATCTTCTACGGCACGATCAATGGGCTCCACTTGCAATACCATACCGGCACCACCACCATACGGCGTATCATCAACATTATGATGTTTGTTTGTACTGTACGCGCGAATATCATGCATGACAAAATCAACCGCACCCATCTGTTGTGCCCGCTTCATGATTGATTCCGTGATATAGGAATCCAAAATCGTTGGAAAAATCGTCAAAAAGTGAATACGCATACTGCTATTGTACCACGAACAATGCAAAAACTAATACAAATGACGCTACGTTCTTTCGGATAAAAAATGTTAAACAAACTTGACTTTTTAGAAATCCTCGCTATACTATAAAAATCGTTTCTTAACATTTAGTGGAGTTATACGCATGTATACTATCGCACCAAAAACAGACGCTGGCATAGACCGTATTACCATCACCCGCAAGACGCTACGCACACTCTGGGTAAATACGGGTAGCCAATGCCCCTATCAATGCCCAATGTGCCACCTGCAATCAAGTCCAAACAACAATACCTTGGACTTCATGACCACAAAAGATCTGCAACCCTATCTGGACGAATTTGCCACACTGACACGTTCTTTCACTGGCACGGTTGCTTTTACAGGCGGAGAGCCCTTTATGAATCCACATTTTCTAAATATTTTACACAGCACGCTCATGCACAAAGGAAACTTTAATGTCCTTATTCTGACAACGGCGACGGCAACGATGCTCAAACATGAGGATGCGTTAAACGCATTGCTTCAAGACTTTGGCCGACGCATCACCATACGCGTCTCTCTTGACGGCACAACACCAGAAGCACACACTGCCGTGCGACACAATCCGTCCTATAAGAAAGAACCTCCCTTATGGGAACCGATGCTTGCCGGCTTGCAGTGGCTTGCAAAGAGAGAGTGTGTCCTAGGCATTACCGGGAGAGTGCTTCCCGGCAAAACACCTGAAGAAAGCCTACAGAAATATCAAAACTTTCTCGACACGCAACGCATAACAATTGATCCGGAAAACATCGTGCTGTTTTCTGCACCGATTACAAACTATGACTCTTCTGACACAGACGATTTCCATCCACAGGCTATAACGGCAAACTGCATGGAAACCTATGGCAAAAACCCAGAAGACCTCATGTGTCATGACAGCCTCATGCTTGTAAAGCCACATGATGGCAATGGTCGTATCGCCATTGCGCCGTGTACAATCATTCCATACAACAAAAGTTATCGCGTCTACGGAAAAGGACTCAAAGAAGTCATGGAAACACCCATGCCTCTGGCGCATCAAAATTGCGTCTGGTGTCTCGGTGGTAATCACTGCGCCAAAGCCTAACGCACAAAAAAGCGAACAAAAAAGGCGAACACCGTGTTGTTCGTCTTTTTCTTTTGATAAACATGCGCAACAAACACACACAAATCATATGCTACGTTTACGTTTTGGTAATGCGTGCTACAAGCTCGGGAAAATGCGCATCAAGGACATGTCCCCGACCATCCAAAGAAATAAATTCTGCCTGTGGCAACTGTTGCGAGTACCGTTCTGCATCAGCAAACGGCACAACCGGATCATCCGGCGCGTGATAGAGAAAAACACGTGAAACGGTCTGCGCTATCTTTTCCAATGATTGCCCAAGTACAAAACCACCGGCGCAACCGTAGCACCCCGCGACAAGATGTAATTGTGCAATCCGTACGGGAAAATCGTTCTCACTGAGATACTTTGCCAAAAAGTTTGCGCCCAGAGAATGCCCCACGAGGATAACATCATCGCGCACCATCGGAAAATATTTCTCAAACCAAAGTGTCCACTCTTCATACTTTGCATTTTGCGGACTTGGCATTGACGGACGCACAACATCAAAAGACGCACCCAAATCCTCTGCCAAGTGGTCTTTCCATCCTTTTTCACTGCTTTTTGTTTTCTCTAACAATCTCTCCAAAGGGTACTGACGTAAATACGTTCTATATGCTTCATACGTATCAAACGCCTCTCCCCCATGAATGACAATGACTTGTTTCTTATTCATGCTCGTCTTATAAGATTTTACATTTTTATGTAACAAAAAAATTAATGCATTGACGGACCGGAAAGTTTGATGTAGAGATCCCGCATCAGCTTGGCATCATCAAGCGCATTGTGCATATTGTATTTATTGAGGTCAATGCCATACTGCATGTAAAATGTCTCTTTTTCATCATCAATCGTCCGCGCGGGATTAATGCCCATCGCAAAAAGAATAGAGGCAAAATCAATCGGAATGCGATTAATCGGCTCCTCCTTACCACCAAAAAACTTATGCCAAAATGCCATATCCCATTGATTGACCGTAGCGACAAGATGTGGCTCCGTATGGCCACAAAGATCCTCAATCAGTGCCTGCGCCTCTGCATGTGAGACCGTCGTTCCCGTCATGTATGGGATGACATGCTCCACAACCCATGGACTGACATGACTGGCATCATAGTCAAGTTCAAGGTAGAGCTCTTTTTTGCCGTCAAGCGTAATCATACCCACCGACATCAGTTCACCACGTATGATATCAAGCTGTGTAAACTCCGCATCAAAAAAAATCACATCATCGCTAAAGGGCGTAAATTGTTTCATTGGTTTTTGCATAAATGCCATACGATGAATTATACACCCCCAC
>CAZMCZ010000003.1:12718-23391 GCA_964565145.1 uncultured Pseudobdellovibrionaceae bacterium
AAATTGTTTCATTGGTTTTTGCATAAATGCCATACGATGAATTATACACCCCCACGCTGTGCAATTTTTTGAAGTTTTTTACTTATCGCCTTATCAACATCAGTATTTGTTGATCGCGCGATAATCAGCGCAGTAATAATAACATCAGCAATTTCCATATCTAATTGAGATTTATTAAACGTTTGTAGTTTCTTATCACGCTGACCACCAAGATACGATAGTATGGCTTCAGACAATTCTCCAACCTCTTCAGATAATTTAACTGTTCGTTCTAGAAGACGACGATCATCATGAACATCAGCGCCCCACTTATCTAGAAGTGCTTGATCAATGTGATTAATTTTTTTGAGAAACGCTGGTGTAAAAACATTCATAGAAATTCTTTACTGTTTTTTTGCTGTTCTTTCAGTATATCATAAAATTCATCACACCCATGACAAAAAGTCATGCTCCTCGCAGTGCCAACATGCCCAATCTATGCTATACTACAATTTATGAAAGAAATCATCGCCATAAAACATCTCAACAAAACCTATGCCAATAACGTTGTGGCTTTGGGAGACATCACGCTATCAATCAATCGTGGAGAGATTTTTGCCTTACTGGGGCCAAACGGTGCCGGCAAAACAACACTCATTAATGCCATCTGCGGTCTCGTGCAAACGACGTCGGGCACGATTACGATTGACGGCTACGATCACAAAAGCGACTACCGCAAAGCGCGCGCAATCATCGGCTTGGTCCCGCAAGAATTATTCCTGGACCCTTTTCTTACCGTGCTACAGACACTCACATACCAACGAGGTCTTTTTGGCAAGAAGCCCGATCAAAAACTTCTTCACAAAACACTCAAAAGTCTATCCCTCTGGGACAAAAGAAACCAAAGAGTGCGGACGCTCTCCGGCGGGATGAAGCGCCGTGTCCTCATTGGGAAGGCGCTTATGAACGAACCAAAAGTTCTCTTTCTGGATGAGCCGACGGCCGGCGTTGATATTGAACTGCGTCGCGGTATGTGGGACCTCGTCTGGCAACTCAAAAAATCCGGCACCACGATCATCCTCACAACACACTATTTGGAAGAAGCACAAGAGATGGCTGACCGCATCGGCATCATCACCAACGGCGACCTCAAACTTGTTGAGCGCAAAGAAACACTCATGCAACAACTCGGCAAGAAATCACTTGTCATTACATTACGTGACCCACTGCAAAAAATCCCCCAAGAACTATCCCACTATCATCTCACCTACGACGCAACAAAAAACACACTCACCTACACCTACGATATCGGCGCACACACAGGCATCACGGCACTACTCTCTGATCTCAAAGCGCACCACATTACCATCGCCGATCTCACAAGCAAAGAATCGTCGCTCGAAGACATCTTCGTGGAACTAATCAATGAGCATCAATCATAAACACCTATCTCTAAGCACTATGAATTGGATTGGACTATATACCCTCTACAAAAAAGAAATGAGTCGCACATTTCGCGTCCCCATGCAAACGCTTCTCTCACCGGTGCTCACGACGGCGCTCTACTTTATCGTCTTTGGCAGTACGATTGGTGCGCGTGTCGGGACAATTGATGGCGTATCCTATGCACAATTCATCATTCCCGGTCTGATTATGATGAGCCTCCTTACCAACAGCCTTTCCGCAGCAAGCAGTGGTATCTATTTCCCCAAATTTATCGGCACTATCTACGAGCTCCTTAGCGCGCCACTGTCCTTTGTGGAAATCATATTGGGATTTACCCTTGCCGCAACGACACGTGCGCTCATCATCGGAACGCTAATCTATTTAACGGCACTGTTGTTTATACCACTGCCCGTTGCGCATCCGCTCGCCGTTTTGTTTTTTAGCTTTTTGACAGCATTTTCTTTTGCGCTTTTTGGACTGATTATCGGGATCTGGGCGGATAGCTTTGAAAAACTAAACCTTTTCCCGCTCCTCATCCTGACACCGCTCTCTTTCCTTGGCGGTGTCTTCTACTCACTTGACATGCTCCCGCCATTTTGGCAAAAAATCTCTCTGCTCAATCCCGTCGTCTATATGATTAGCGCTTTGCGCTGGGGATTTTTTGACACGGCACACCTCAGTCCGCTGACATCCCTGGCGCTTATTAGCGGTTTTTTACTCTGTTGTATTCTTGCACTTATCTTTATGTTCAAAACCGGCTACAAAATTAAAAATTAATCTGACAACGACAAAAAATTCTTTCTACTTGTGATATAATAGTACTATTGATTGCAAAAAACAAAACAATGGAAATCGTCACACACAAACACATTACATGGATTGATCTCAGCAGTCCTGATGAAGGAGACATTCTCTACCTCCAAGAAAATTTCAATATCCACCCGCTTGCCATTGAAGAATTCTCCACACCGACATATCGTCCACGGGCCACCAAATATCCCAACTGTCTTTTCCTTTCTGTGCACATTCCCCTCTTTGACGTCAAAGAACGCACGACGTACTCCGGTGAAATTGACGTCATCATCACACCCACGCACCTCATCACCGGACACCGCAAGCACATCTATCAAATTGAAGAATTCATGCACGAACTGCAAGGCAGTGCCGGCAAGAGAAAGCTCTTCATGGGCAAAACGTCCTCACATCTCCTCTACGAAATCCTCCGCATTTTGATTGACTCCTGCTTTCCCCGTCTCGATCATATCGCACGCAACATCGACGACATTGACGATCGTGTTTTCCATGACAAAGGCAGTGAAATGGTCAGAGAAATCAGCGTTGTAAAACGTGACATTCTTAACTTCCGTCGCGCTATTATGCCACAACGCACAATCTTAGAATCAATTGCCTCACAACCGGGCAATATCATCGCTCCGGACATCAAGCCGTATTTTCACGATCTTATCGGCACAAATATCCGCCTGTGGAATATGCTTGAAAGTTCTCTTGAGACAATCAAGTCTCTTGAAGAAACCAACAACTCTCTCCTCTCCCAAAAACTAAACACCAAGATGCGCGTCCTTACGGTGTTTTCCGCAATCTTTATCCCGATGACACTTTATGCAAACGTCCTTGGCATCAACGTCATCACACCACTGGCCCATCACCCGTATGGTTTTGCAATTCACCTCGGTATCATGGTTATCATTTCCCTGCTCACAATAATTATTTTTCGCCTGGCGAAATGGTTCTAATACTCTCTGTCAACATATAAGCCTCCACTCACATCACGCCCTATGCTCAAACTCTACAATACCCTCACCAAAAAAAAAGAACCATTCACACCCATCCATTCCGGCAAGGTGAGTATGTATTCTTGTGGACCAACCGTTTATAGCTATGTCCACATTGGCAATCTCCGTGCATATATGCTTCCGGATATTTTAAAAAGATTCCTCTCCTATAGTGGCTATGAAGTCCGTGCCATTATGAATATCACCGATGTCGGACATCTCACTGATGATGATGTCGCACAAGGAGACAGTGGCGAGGACAAACTTCTCAAAAAAGCCCGCCTGGAAAAAAAAGATCCTTACGAAATCGCCGCCTTCTATGAAAATGCCGCCAAAGAAGATCTTGCGCAGATGAACTTCTTACCGGCACAATACTATCCGCGTGCCACCGATCACATCCCCCACATGATTGAGATGATTAAAGTTCTTCTGGAAAAAAAGCATGCCTATGTCGCCGGCGGTAATGTCTTTCTCGATGTCACCAGCTTCCCCTCATATGGAAAACTCTCTGGCAATACGCTCAAAAAACTCAAAACCGGCGCCCGCCTCGCAGAACCTCATCCGGACAAAAAAAATCAATGGGACTTTGCTCTGTGGCTCAAAGCAGAGCCAGAGCACCTGATGCGCTGGGAGTCTCCATGGTCTGTGGGCTATCCCGGATGGCACATCGAATGCTCTGCCATGAGCACAGAATACTTGGGTGACACTCTTGATATCCATACCGGCGGTGAAGATAACATCTTTCCTCATCATGAAGCCGAAATTGTGCAAAGCGAAGGCGTCACGGAAAAACCGTTCGTACACTATTGGCTCCATACACGACACCTCCTCGTCGATGGCAAAAAAATGAGCAAGTCGCGTGGCACAGCATATATTCTTGCAGATATTAGAGAGAAAGGTTTTGCCACAGAAGATCTCCGCATGCTCTATCTCATGTCACACTATCGTTCTCAGATGAACTTCTCCTGGGATGCTCTTGCGCAAGCACAAAAAAACCGCAACGCGCTTATGCGCACACAACAACGCCTCACGGACAACGCTACTGACGGAGAAACGATCCTTGACCTTGCGCCGTATCAAGACGCTTTTAGAGAAGCGATGGATGATGACCTCAATACGCCACAGGCACTCACCGTGCTCCTGGACCTCTCCACAGAGATCAATAAACGCCTTGATGGTGATGGGCTTGCAAACAGCAACGACGTCCTCACGTTTTTTACGAAAATACGAGAAAACGTCTTTGGCTTTAGGCCGGTAGCTGAGACACAACCCTCGGTTCCTCAACACATTTATGATCTCGCCAATGAGCGCATGACGGCACGCGCCCGAAAAGATTTTGCAATGGCCGACAACCTTCGTGATGAAATCGCACAAGCGGGCTATGTCATAGAAGACACACCGACAGGATTTACACTCTCTCCACAAAAATAACACTTTCCATCGTCAATAAACACTCATCAACACTGTGTTCTTTGTGTGTATTTACTGTGGAGTACTTTCTGCAATTCCTTGCGACAAAAAAACAATTATTCGCTATAATAAGAAGACATCCCTAAAAACATCACCATGACAACAACATCCTCCCTCCGAACACCGCCCCAAGCCGAAGAAGCGGAGCGTTCCGTCCTCGGCGCACTCATGCTCGACAAAGAAGCCATTACCAAAATCGCAGACATTCTTTCTGTCGGTGATTTTTATGTTGACAAACATAATCTCATCTATGAAGCCGTACTCACGCTCTATGAAAACAGCGATCCGATTGATGTCCTGAGTATTTCCAACACCCTTGACGAGCGTGGCCATCTGGACACTATCGGCGGATCAAGTATGCTTGCAGAACTCGTCTCAGCTGTTCCGAGCGCGTCCAACATCACCTATTATGCAAAGGTCGTACAAAAAAAGGCCATCCTAAGGCGCCTCATTGCAACGGCGACAGACATTACGGAATTGGGCTACAATGAAGCACAAGACATCGACAAGCTCCTTGATGAAGCCGAACAAATGCTTTTTGCCGTCTCACAGAAATCACTCAAACAAGAATTTACACCCATCAAAAATATTCTTGGCGAAGCATTTGACCGCCTTGATGAACTCCACAAAAACAAGGGTGAGCTACGCGGTGCGCCGACAGGATTTATTGATTTGGACAAGCTCCTTTCCGGGATGCAAAAATCCGACCTTCTTATTCTCGCAGCGCGACCATCCGTCGGAAAAACATCGCTCGCACTGGACATTGCACGTCAAGCCGCGACAGAGCACGGCGTTCCTGTTGGGATTTTTTCACTGGAAATGTCCTCTGATCAGCTCGTTGACCGTATGATTGCCGCAGAAGCAAATATTGACCTCTGGCGACTACGCACAGGCAACCTCAAAGACAGCGACTTTGTCAAAATGAATGACACCATGGGCAAACTCTCCGAAGCGCCAATCTACATCGATGATGCTTCCAGCGCCAACATCATGGAAATGCGCACCATGGCAAGGCGACTGCAATCAGAACATAAGCTTGGCATGATCATCATCGATTATCTGCAACTCATGGAGGGGCGCAGTAATGAAAACCGCGTCCAAGAAATTTCTGAAATCTCTCGCGGGCTCAAACAACTCGCCAAAGAGCTCAACATTCCCATCCTTGCGCTATCGCAACTTTCACGTGCCATTGAGTCACGCCCAAATCAACGACCAAAACTCTCTGACCTCCGTGAATCCGGATCAATCGAGCAAGACGCCGATGTGGTCATGTTTATCTATCGTGAAGATCGTGTCAATCCCGACACCGAAAACAAGGGCACGGCGGAAATCATCATCGCAAAACATCGTAATGGTCCTGTCGGAAGTGTGCCACTCTATTTCCACGAAGAGTCCGCATCTTACAAAAACCTCGAGAAAGTTCACACCGAGCAAGAGCAAGAACCATCCGAAAAATCCTAACTGCTAAATACAGACAGCCCGACGCTATAGTATAATATGGCATATTCAAAACACCCTTTCTCCAATAACTTTTATTAAACAAAATTCGTGTATCCAAAAAACTTTCAAAAATGCATCGATCACTTTTGTGCACTCCAAGGCATCGGGCCAAAACTTGCCGAACGCTTGGTGCTTTCTCTGTTTAAAAAAGATTCCCGTGTCAGCGAAGAGTTTGCACAAGCACTCACCCACCTCCACGATATCACCGAGTGCTCGCAGTGTTTTAATATTGCAGATGACACACTCTGCACAATCTGCATGCGTAGTGATCGCGACACATCACAACTCTGCATTGTAGAAAACCCGCTTGACATCCTTCCCATAGAGCATGCACGTGCCTACAACGGACTCTATCACGTTCTCGGTGGCACGGTAACCAGTGGAAATGACAATGCGCACCTCACAATCCCTGCACTGAAAAAACGCCTCACAAAAACCCCCATCAAAGAAATCATTATCGCCACAAACTTCACAACAGAAGGCGACGCTACGGCACTCTACATAAAACGTTTACTCAAAGATGAGCCCCTTACCATCTCACGCATTGCGCGCGGTCTTGCCACGGGGTCTGATATTGAATACGCCGATGATCTTACGCTCAAAAGCGCCTTGACAAACCGCACAGAAATGGTATAGTATCAACAAATGTCCACAGGAGAGTATAGATGATACAACACAGAAAAATGTCGGCACGAGAAAAAAAACAATACAGGCGTTCGCTCTTGCGCCTAAAATACATACCACTCAAAGAGATACTCTTGGCAGCACGAAAAATTCGTGCCACTTATGGCATGAGTTGTTTCAAATCGTTCCCAACCATCGTTCACATGATGGATTTCGCAGATCAATTCTGCGATGATAAGATCGATTTTGTCGACTAAATACAACAAAAAGCCTCGGAACGACGGGGCTTTTTTTCTTTTATAAAAATGTCACTGTTGCATGCACACAAAAAAAATTGCATCATCGATGCAATTTTCTCAGAGCTATGATCCAATCTGTGTAATCTCTACTTCCGTGTATGGCTGTTTGTGTCCATACTTTACTTTATAGCGTTTCTTGGCTTTATGTTTAATGCCCCATAGTTTGTCATGACGACCCTGTGCAAGGACTTTTGCTTTTACACTCGCGCCCTTGATCATTGGCGTTCCGATCGTAACGTCATTGTCATCACCGAGAAAAAGCACCTCAGAAAACGTTACGGTCTCTCCTTCTTTGGTATCAATTTTTTCCACTTTGATTTTATCGCCGGGAGAAACCTTGTATTGTTTTCCGCCTGTTTTGATAATTGCAATCATGATCTTATACAAAAAATTACTTCAATAAAAAATGGCATAACGAGTGCCCGTAAATATGAGTATAGCATATGCCCATTAATTGTCAAATCCTCTTTTCTACACGCAGACAATGCTTACGCCCTCACACTCAACGCGTATGACGATATTGCATATGTAAATAACTTTCTGCCGGTGTCGGTGCCATGTGTTGATGCAGGCCCTTTGTGTCCATGCGCAGAGACTGATCACGGGTCTTCCGACGAAGTCCATAGCGATGCACCCGTGGCGCATGTGGCGAAAGAAAGTCCACCTCGTGTTTTGCATGCGAAACAGCGCTTGTTTGTTTTTTTTGATTATCCTTGCGATATTGTGCCGCATACTTAGCGATCTTTCTTACATTATGATCATAGCCCAATTCCTCTCGTAAAATTCTTTGCTCTTTTTTGTTAAGTGTTTTCCACTTTTTATGATAAAAAATTTTTTTTAACTCTTTCTTTGTAAGTCCATGTTTTCCATATTTTTTAAGCTCATCAAAAACTTCCTTACGCTCCGATATTTTATTAAGGACGTGATGCGTATCTTTCTTTAAGATATCTCGCATAACGGCATTACGCCTTGGCTTTGTGCCTCTGAGTTGTCGTTCTCTATAAATAACTTTTTTACCAAAAAGTGCCATATATGTTATACAATTAATTGTGCTTTAATCCGACGCACGCCGGCTCCGGAAGATTTCTCTTTCACGATTTTAAACACGCCGGAGATTTCATCTAGTGAAGCGACATGTGGCCCACCACAAAGCTCTTTTGAATAAACCGTGCCATCTTCACCCACGACACTATAAACGTGTACGCGTTGTGGATACTTTTCCCAGAAACTTCCTTCAACACCCTCTGCCTGTGCCTGTTCTTTGTCCATGTCATCTCTACGCACATGCGCATGATGAGCAATGGCATCGTTGACATAGTTTTCCACACGATCAAGCGTTGCCCGGTCAACCTTCTCCGGATGTGTGAAATCAAATCGCGTACGCTCTGCTGTGATATTTGATCCCGCCTGATGCACATGATCACCTAATTCCTTACGCAGTCCCGCAAGCATTAGATGGGTACAAGTGTGCAGTGCCGTCGTCTGCGCACTCGCATCGGCCAAGCCACCCTTAAACTTCCCGGCAGATGCGCTACGTGAACGCTCGCGATGTTTTTCAAATTCTTTTGTATACGTTTCACGATTTACATCCAAGCCACGATCTTGTGCAAGTTCCAACGTCATTTCCAATGGAAATCCATACGTTGTAAAAAGCACAAAAGCGTCTTTACCGGAGAGAGAACCGTCATTTGCAACCATCTTCTCAAACTCTTTGAGTCCCCGCACAAGCGTTTTGTGAAACTTCTTTTCTTCTGTTTTGATGACATCAACAATCACTGCTTCTTTTTCTCCAAGCGTACTGTAGTGTTCTTTGTACAGGGCAATCACCGTAGGCACAAGTTCTGTAAGTTTTTCTTGCGCAATGGAAAGCTTTTGTGCATAAAAAATCGCCCGTCGCAAGAGGCGTCGCAAGACATAACCTTGCTCTTTGTTTGAGGGCACGATTCCATCGGCAATCATATGCACCGCTCCGCGCAGATGATCGGCGATGATGCGAAATGCATACTGCTCTTGTGCGTATTTTTTTGCGCTTAATGCTTCTAGTTGTGCGATAAGCGTTGCAAAAACATCAACCAAAAAAACATCTGCACAATCGTTGGCCGCCGCAGTGATGCGCTCAAGCCCACCACCAAAATCAACATTTTTTTGCGGAAGGAGCGCAAATGTTCCATCGGGATTTTTGATATACTCCATGAAAACACTATTACCAATCTCCATGAAACGTCCACAGTCACAATTCGGATGGCACTGCGCACCAAAAGACGAATCATGGGGCGTCCCAAAGTCATAAAACACTTCACTGTCCGGTCCGCCTGGCTCACCTGCCGGCATCATGTCCGGTGTTCCACTACGGCTCCACCAATTCTTTGCCGCATTGTAATAAAAAATACGTCCATCACCCATACCCTGTTCATAGCCTCGCGCTTCAGTGCCAATCGTGACAATCGGTGCCGTTATGCCCTTTGCTTCAAAAAGTCGTTGCCAGAGCTGTGCGCTTTCTGTGTCTTGCGGGATGTCATTGTTTTGGTCTCCGATAAAACACGTCACATAAATACGACTCGGATCAAGTCCCACCTCGTCCACAAGAAAGGCAAAAAACCACGCCAGTTGTTCTTTTTTGAAATAATCACCAAACGACCAATTCCCAAGCATTTCAAAAAACGTCGTATGTCGATTATCGCCCACTTCCTCCAAATCTTCTGCACGAAAACACTTTTGACTATTGGCAACTCTCGTCCCGTGCGGATGCTTCTGCCCCAAAAGATACGGCAATAATGGTTGCATACCGGAACCGATAAAGAGCGTTGTCGCATCACCATCCGGCATGAGTGACGCCGATGGAATGATTGCATGTCCATTTTTTTTGCAAAAAGCAAGATACTTTTCTCGAATTTCCGCTACATTCATAAACGATATTTCTTTATGAACTGTTTAATCGTTTTATCAAAATCATAAAACCCTTCTTTACGTAATAGTCCCTTCAAAACAGTCTTTTTACCGGCCATGTCGAGCACTTCCTGTTTCGTACGACATGTATTAAGCGCCTTTGCAAAATACGTAAGGTCCGTCATTGGTCGGTCAGGAAGCTTTTCGCATTTCTCCAAAACCGCTTCGGCAAAGGCGTCACCAATTTTTTTTGTCATATATTTTTTATAATTCTTGTAATTCTTTCTTGATACGATGCAATTCTCGCTCATAGAAAACACTGCGATTCTTTAGCTTTGCAAGATCATGTTGTGCAATCTCACGACGCGCAACGATGCGATCGATTTCACGTTTATATTCTTTGAGGACATATTCCAATTCTTCCTGCGCGCGGTGATTTTTCTTGAGGTCACTGTCATACGAAATCTGTTGCGCCAAAAGGCGATGGCGCTTTCGTCGCTTTTCCGCCGCATCTAATTGCATTGCTTGATATGCCATAATACCATTTTACGTGATATCCTGTTCTTTTTCAAGAGCCTTCCTATTCAAAACGCACCGAACCCTTATCATTAAACTGCGTGGCATACTCATCCGCGGATAATTGCAAAGGTCATGTATGCGATGTAAAGCATGATAA
>CAZMCZ010000004.1:0-15908 GCA_964565145.1 uncultured Pseudobdellovibrionaceae bacterium
AAGTTACCGTTGCCGATAAATCATATTTTAATCAAGATACCATTGATAAAATAAAAGAATCTAAAATTCAACAAGACGGATTAAATTTAGAATTAGTAGATTTACTAAGAAGACAAGAAGAAACAGAATTACCAGAATCAAACTCTGACCCAGCTTTAATGCTCTACGCAAAGTTAGCAGGGTTAGAAAATACAAAGATCAACGAAATAACTAAAATTTCTGAAAACTCTTTAAGAGATTTTTATGCATACACCGTTGATACCTGTAAAGATTTGGGAATAAGAATTTTTGAAAATATTAATTTTTCTGATGAGTTTTTTAACCAAGAAGAAAACACTTCACATACGTTGGGTGGAATAGTTGATTTGTTAAAACAAATTAATTTACTGGGAAAGTTTGATATTGAAAGAGCTGCAGTGGTATTAGAAGATTTGCAGGGTGAAGAAATAACTCCGAGAAATATTTGGAAAACTATTGATTCTATTGGAAAAGAAATATCAGATTATTTTAAAAATAGCTTAGGTGTAGATGGAATTACCAATGAACAGATTGGACATTTAATGGAGAGGTGGAATAACGATATAGAGGTTTTTATGATACTTTTTGGAAAGTTAAACAAAGATGATACGCAAGAACAAAAGAAAAATTTATCTCACATTATCCAAGCGATTATTCAAGATAGGTTTCAAGAATTTAAATATGATAAAAATGATGCATTAGCTTCAGAACAGTTAGCTTGTTTTGATGAAGAGCAATTAAAAATTTGGAAAGAAAACCCAAATACTCTAACACATATTGGAAAAAGTTTAGAGCGAGAAGATATTTTTGAGACCAAAAAAGAAGATATACAACAATTGATCAGTCATGCTAAGGATGAAGGATTACAAATATTAGAGGAAGATTATCTAACTACTTTTTCTGAAATCAAAAACCCTAAAGAATGGAAAGAAATGGTAAAAGAAGAAAATTTACCACATATTATTTTAACAATAATTTTTCAGTGTGTTGAAAAACAAGACAAAGAAAATTTAAAAAAGGTTTTAAGGTTAGGACATACTTTGTTTAAAGAACATCTTTCTGAGGCTTTGCAAGGCGAAATGAAAGCAAACTTTCTTGCCTTACAAGATAAAAAACTACAACAAAAAGAAGGAATTATTTTTACAACTACTACAGATAATCCAAAACTTCTTTTGGAAATTGGAGCGCTAACAGAAGATACTTCTTGCCAATCTTACAAAACAACTTTTAGTCACATAAAATGTTTACCTGCTTATGTTATGGATGCTAATATTAAGGCAGTTTTAACATGGGAACTTCCAAAAGGAAATAGAGAATATTCTCAAATAGAAAGAATGTTTAACCAACCCGATACGGAAATAAATTTTGATGCTGATAAAAGAGTTCTACACTTAAAAAATACTTCTTTGGATTTAGACGTTTCTGTGCAACTCCCTAAAAAAGTTATTTCGAGGCAGATTATAAAAGCCGGGAAGGATGATAGGGGTAATTTAGCCGTTGGAAGAGAGCGAGCTTACAAATCAGGTACTGGGCTAAATAGAAGAAGTATTGATAATTCTATTTCAGAATTTATGCAAACGTGGACAGAAAAAATGCATGCTAAAACTGGTGGAAAAATTAATTTCCCCAAATCAAGAAATGGCATGGTTTATTCGGATGCCGGCGGTGGGATTAAAACTGATGCCTATTCGGCAACTTTGGTTTAACTTACAAAGTTACTAAAAACATCCTAAAAATCCTCCATTTTTTCATATTCTTCATCGCCGAAGAAATTAATGAGAAGTGATTGGAATATGAAATGCTGGTTTTTTGGTGCGAGCGAGGGCTATGAACGTTTTGTGTAGGGGAGTGTTGTTGTGAAACACCGGTAGTGGTGTTTTGCATAGAAAAGAGATTTATAGTATACTGACAATAATAAATACCCAACAACAACATTATCACATTGTTGTAGATTATTGTTTTTATGAAACATGGAAAAAAGATTTTAGGAAAGTTTATTGCAATCGTTGTTTTTATCGTGGTTGTCGGCATGGTTGCAGCACCACGTGTTCCGGGATTGCCGGCAAGCGCACAACAGTGGCTTGATCAGTTCCGCATCAACCTTGGCTTGGATTTGCAGGGAGGATTGCACTTAGAATATCTTCTTGACCTTACAGATATTCCAGATGCACAAAAACAAGATGCCGTAGATGCGGCGCAGGCCGTCATTGAACGACGCGTCAATGCGCTTGGTGTCGGTGAGCCGATTATCCAGACGGCGCAACGAGGGCGCGAGCGATATTTGATTGTTGAGTTACCGGGGATCAAAGATATCCAGCGTGCTAAGGATGTTATCAAGGAGACGCCGTTTTTGGAGTTTCGGGAGGAGCGTTCTCAAGAAGAAATTGATGCTGTCCTCAAGCCACGCAAAGATGCTAACGCGACAAAAGATGCCAAACAAAAAGAAAAGGCCCAAAGCATTTTGCAACGTGCTCTTGCCGGAGAGGATTTTGGCGCGCTTGCAAAAGAATTTAGTGAGGATCCCGGGTCCAAAGACAAGGGTGGCGATCTCGGCTTTGTAAAAAAGGGAACGCTTGTCCCGGCTTTTGATGCCGTCCTTTTTGATGATGCATTAAAGGACGGAAGTGTTTATGACAAACTTGTAGAAACGCAATTCGGATGGCATATCATCAAAAAATATGAAACCCGTGGAGAGGGCGATGCGCGTGAAGTGCATGCCGCACATATTTTGCTTGCCAAGACGCCACTGCCTGTGACGGAGGATATGCGTTATAAGCCGACAGAATTGACGGGAAAGTATTTGGACGGCGCTGTGGTTAATTTTACCGGCGGAAGTAGTGGTGGTGTGAGCGCGCCGGCAGTGAGTTTGCAATTCAATAGTGAGGGCGCAAAGATTTTTGGAGATTTGACCAAAAAAAATCTCGGCAAGACAATGGCGATCTATATTGATGGACATCTCGTTACGGCACCGGTTATCCAAGCGGTGATTGCAAACGGACAAGCGGAAATCACGGGAAATTATACACTTGACGAAGCCAAAAAACTCGCAGGGCGCTTAAATGAAGGCGCGCTACCCGTGCCGATTGAGTTGGTTTCTCAGCAAAGCGTGGAGGCGAGTCTTGGTGCTCAGGCATTAAACAAAAGTATCGTAGCAGGTGGCATAGGACTGTTGTTTGTGGCACTCTATATGTTGTTTTACTATCGTTTGCTGGGGCTTATCGCAGCGGGTGCCATTACCGTTTATGCGGCGACGATTATTACACTGTTTAAACTTTCTTCGGCATTGGGAACGGGATTATCCATTACGATGACGCTTGCCGGGTTTGCCGGTCTTATCCTCTCTATTGGTATGGCCGTTGATGCAAATATCCTAATCTTTGAACGTATTCGGGAAGAATTAGAACGTGGGCGCGGTTTACGCTTGGCGGTAGAAGAAGGCTTTAAGCGAGCATGGAGCGCGATTCGCGATGGAAATATCTCGACAATCATTACAGCGCTTATCCTCATGACAACACTGGGGACGGGATTTGTAAAAGGGTTTGCAATCATTTTGATTATCGGTGTTTTGGTTTCAATGTTTACGGCAATTGTCTTGGTAAAGATTATTATGCACTTTACGTTTGGCGCCTTTCTCGAAAAGCACCTGTGGTTGATATATAATGTACGTAGAAAAAAATAACGTTATGATTAATTTTATTAGTAAAAAACGAATTGCCTTTGCTTTTTCCGGCGTGTTGCTTTTGATAAGCTTGGTTGCACTGTCTTTCTGGGGATTGAAATTTGGTATTGATTTTACAGGCGGGACATTGATGGAGGTACAGTTTACAAAACCGGCGCCATCATCAGAACAACTCTGCGCCATGCTTCATCAAGAATGTCACGAAAATTTCATTGTCCAAAAATCAGACAACGGGCGTGTGCTTATTCGCTATAAACAGTCAGATGAGGCGTTTAATAAACAAGTGCTTGATGCTCTTACACTCTACGACAAGGATTTGAAACTTTTGCGCACGGATTTTATCGGTGGTGTCATCTCGCAACGGCTCAAAGACAATGCGCTTAGCACGATTTTGTTGGCAGTCAGCGCCATCTTGCTCTATATTGCATGGGCTTTTCGTAAAATTTCCTTTCCCGTATCATCGTGGAGTTATGGACTTGGTGCTATCGTGGCACTTGCGCATGATATTTTGATTGTACTGGGTGTCTTTGCTATTTTGGGGCATTTCTATGGTGTAGATATTGGCGTGCCCTTTGTTGCCGCACTGCTGACCATCCTCGGATATTCCGTCAATGACACAATCGTTGTGTATGATCGAATCCGAGAAAACATTTTGCGAACACGCGACACGGCACATTTTGAACGCCTCGTAAATCAATCGCTCAATGAAACATTGGGGCGCTCTCTCAATACATCATTGACGGTTGTTGTCGTGCTTCTTGCAATGATTCTTTGGGGTAGCCCGTCATTATTGTGGTTTAGTGTGGCGCTTCTGATTGGTGTGATTGCCGGAACGTACTCTTCTATCTTTATTGCAACGGGACTTGTTGCGGTGATTTATGAATATAAATTGGAGCATCACCTCCTCGGGCGATGGAAGCGTCTAATGATGCGCAAGAAAAAACAACGCTGATCGTTTTTCCATCTTATGACACAAACACGCACACCACGACTGGGCATAAACATGATTGCCGGCATGATTGCACTGATCATTGCCGTGCCAACGATTTTTTTTGCGCAGGTATTACTTCAAGAGCAAAACGCAATACCCTTTGTAGGTGAGGTTTTTTTGGCAATCATTTTAGTGATTTTGTGCAGTGTCATGCTTTATGGGTTTGTCATCATCGGACGGATGCATCGCCGTCATGATGTTGTCGTGGCTACGTATGTAATGATAGGCGTCATGCTTTTGTTGTTTATTCCGGAGATGCTTTTGATGCACATCACGCTATCAGCAGATGTAAAAATGATATTTTATCGTGCCGTGGCAATCATTTATGGGGGTGCGCTGATTTATTTTGGCGCAAAGACATTATCCTTGTGTGCGGTTTTTGGTTCTCTGGCACGTGCAATGAGTCTTTGTTGTATCATTTCTGGTATTTTGTTTTGTTCTGTGGTATTATTGGTATTCGCAATGCCATTTCTTTTTGCGGGGAGTGTGTTGGCGCTGTCTCTCTTTTATCTAGCAACAACACGGACGCAAGGGAAGATGCGTGCATGTAATCCATAACAACAACATTATGTTAAAAAAATTTTTTACTAAAAAGAAGAACAAGGAAACACCTCAAGAAAAGCAAAAGCAATTAAAACAGGCAGAGCAGATGATGGGCGGACAAATGCCGGAAATCACCGATGAGATGATTGATCAAATGCTTGCAGGGGAAATGCCCGGCATGCCCAAGGTGGGGCCAATGCAAAAAATGGCAATAAAGAGTCTCAAAAAAATGTCACCGCAGAAACGTAAAGAGGTGTTTGCGCAAGCAATGGGAAAGATGCAAGATAAAGGTGGCGAAACAAAAGAGGAAATGCTTGCGCAGATTGAAGAAATGCGTGCACAAGGACAAATCAATTCCAAGCAATACAAAATTGCCAAAAAACGCTTGGGCTTGTAGTGTCTGCCAATGGGCACCTTCGCAGAAGCGGTTTTTGTTGTATAATAAGATAAGATCGTATAATTTTTTTACATAGCGTTTATGCGTAATATTAGTAAATTTCGTCGGAGCAAAAAAACACGACTGATTGTCATCATTTTGCTCATCATTGTTGCAGGTGTCCTTTTCTATTTCTGGGAAAAGGGGCGACTGTGGATCGCGGGATTAATCGCAGTTCTGTTGATTGCCTTTGGTCTGGAAGTTTCAAATAATGATTGGGACTTGGGCAAGCTTGCCAAAACACACTCTTTTGAGGAATCAAAAGTGATGCGTGATGATCAAGGTAATGTGTTGATCGGTGCGCTTTGTGATGATAAAGAATATGACTATAATTGCAAGGATTTCCGCACGCAAGAAGAAGCGCAGGAAGTCATGGAAGAGTGTGGCGGACGTGGGTCAGATGTCCACGGACTTGATGGTGATGGAGATGGTATAGCGTGTGAGTCTCTGCCACATCGTCAGTAGAAAAACATCCCTAAAAAGAAAAACCATGCACACGCATGGTTTTTATTGTGTTATACAAAAAAGTGATTATCCATAGTGAACTACAAACGCCAAATATGTACATATAAGTTTTGTGTTTGAAGGATGTAATGCTAGGAGAGGTTTGTGGGGTCGACATCAATGTCCCAGTGGGAAGAGAGGGTGATGAGTCTTTTGTATATTTTTTGTGGCAGGGTCGTCTTTTGTGTGATGGTGTCTTTGATGATGGTGATGATGAGTTGTTTGCGGTACTGTGTGCGGACTTTGTTTACAAGCGGGTCATGGGGCTCTGAAATCGTGATGGCGTATTCTTTGCAGAGTGTGAGGAGCTCTTCGTAAAGAGCAGAGGTTTCTTGCTCCAAGATGGTGGGATTACTGTTGGCGCAGGTGAGTTTGATGAGGGTGGCATAGGGCGGATAAGAGAGAAGTTCTCGCATGGCGAGTTCTTCCTCTGCGAAGGTTTCCGGGTCATTGTCTTTTGCCTTCACCAGGACGTTGTGTGTTGTATCAAAGCTTTGTATAAAAAGGCGTCCACGACGTCCAACGCGCGAACCAAGTTGCAAGATGTGTCCATAGGCCTTTTCGTCGCTGTCATAATCTCTGCCACCAAGCAATTGATCCATATCAATGATTGCCGTTAGTGTGAGATTGGGGACGTCCCAGCCCTTGGTCGCCATCTGCGTACCGATGAGAATATCAATGTTGCCATGATAAAAATCATAAAAGATTTTTTCATAGGAGCGTGGTTTTTTCATGGTTGCGCTATCCACGCGTGCAATACGCGCACGCGGATATTTTTTTGCAATGAGCTCTTCAATGCTCTCGGTGCCGACGCCGACACTTCTAAAGGTGAGGTTGCCACAGGAGGGACATTGCGGAAAAATAGCAGTGGAAAAATGACAATGCAAACAAGAAAACGTTCCATCGGTGCGCTCAACAAGCGCGCGCTCACAGGTCGTGCAACGCAAAACGGTTTTGCACTTGGTACATGTGGAAAAGGCGTTTTTCCCTTGGTGATTGATAAAGAGAAGCGCTTGCTCGTGGCGTCGGAGTGTCTGTTGCAGTGCGTGGAGGAGCTCGTCACTTACAAGCGGGCGTTGTTTTATGCGGCGTGTTTTGTTGGCTTGGTTGTATGCGATTTTCATATCTACGATTGTAATCCGCGGGAGATCGGTTTGTGGCAGTGCGACGAACTGATGTTGTGCAAGCGCAACTTCTCTTGCAGAGAGATCCGGAGAGGGCGAAATGCTCAGATATGCCGCATGGTGTATTTGTGCAAGTTGTTGTGCGCAGGTGCGCAGGTCGTAGTGAGGATTTTTGGCCCATTGTTTATACGCGGTATCGTGGGATTCTGTTACAATGACGAGAGAGAGGTGATGCAGTGGCACAAAAAGTCCGCTGCGCGTTGTGATAATGATATGATGCGTATGTCGTGCGATTTTGTGGAGGCGTTGCGAGAATTGGCCCTTTGTCAACGATGAGGAAAGGGTAATGACATCGGAAGAGGGAAAGTATGTTCGCATTAGATGCGTGTAGAGCGGGATAAGGGTGCGCTCCGGGACAAATACAACAATGGAACCATCCGACGATGCTCTGTACGTGCTGATGAGATGGACGAGCCACTCAAGAGCAAGGGGATTAAAGGTGGTCTGCAGAAGACAGGAACCCTTTTTTGCCAAGATGGCATACACGTCTTTTTCGCAGAGTAATTCCATCTTTCCAAGGAGTGGAAGAGGTTTTCTTTCCGTGGGGAGTTCTTTGTGCTTTGTGCGCGGTTGTACTTTTTTGTGCGCAACGTTTTTTAAGACAACGCCCAACGACGTAAGATAATACGATGAAATAAATTGTGCAAGAGCATAGTCTTTTGTTGTGATGGGATGGATGGGGATTTTTTTTCCAACGGGTTTGAGCTTCATGCCACCGGCACGAGCAAAGTCGTTTTTGCAAGAGACGACAACGCCATTCACGGTGCGTTTTCCCATGGGAATTTCCACAAATGTGCCAAAAGTATGGGGTTTTTTTGCAGTATAAAAAAACGCTTGGTCGCGCGTAAGCGGAATGCGTACCAATGGAACAATCTGGAGGAGGAATGTGCGTGGTTGTTTCATATCTCTATTGTAGCAGATGTGCTGTGTCTTTTGTCTTGATGTGGTATGATGCAGAGGTACAGTTTATAAGCATTTTTATGGAAAAGAAAAAACTCTCTCTGGGAATTGATCTGGATGCTCAGCTCAAAAGTACCATTGCAAAAACACTCAAACCGTGGAAGGACCTTCCCGTACGTTGGCACAAGCCGGAAAGTTATCATATTCCGCTAGTGCGCCTTGGCTGGGTCAATGAAGATGCCATTAACGGACTTCTCTCTGATCTAGAGCATTTTGCTCAACAGCATGAAACACTCGATCTTGTTTTTGAAAAAATCATCATGCATTATCATGCAAAAGACCCCGTAACGCCACAATACATCAGATTGCAAGGAGAGGAAAGTCCGGAGCTTCGCCTCCTCTATGGCGCGCTGTTGGACATGCTCAACATCGGACACGGCGAGATCAAGCAATTTGTTCCGTATGTTTCTTTGGGTCATGTGCGGTCGCACGCATGGAAGGAGCAAGACATTCATCCGGAAATCACACAGGACTTTCACGTTCTTGTCGATGTGATGGCGTTGACGCTTTTTGAGGAGGACAACCTTGATGGCAAACGGTGTATCCGTCCCATGGACGTTTTTGCGCTAAAGTAAAAATGTAGATAATGTTATTATACAGATATATATAAGTGATTGTGTCCATATGAAAACGATTGTGGCATTTGATGTAGCGATAGACAATGAAAAACGAAGCGTTGTCCGTGAACGTCTTTTGCAATTTTTGACGGGGAAGACACCACGACACATTGTTACAATCAATGCGGAGTTTCTCCTTGAAGCGCAGAAAAACAAACGCTTTAGAGACGTCCTCAAGAGTGCAGATCTCTCTGTGCCCGATAGTGTAAGTATGCATCTTGTAGCGTGGCACAGCGGTACGTTGTTGCAAGCACGCTATCCCGGTATTGATCTGATGCATGATATGCTTGCGCTGGCGCAGACGCGTGGGGATGGGGTTTTTCTTCTTGCAAGTACCATTGGCTTGAGTACATGGGAAGAAACGGCGCAGGCAATCCACAAGGATTTTCCCACTCTCACAATTCACGGCATAAACCTTGCACCAACGACAAAAAAGATTGACAACATCGTTGCGACGATTTCTAAGCACGGTAGCGCCATTGTTTTGTGTAATTTCGGCGCACCACAACAAGATCTCTTTCTTTCTGCCCTGAAAAATGCTACAATACCTTCTGTACGGATTCTCATGGGCGTAGGTGGTTCCTATGATTTTATCACCGGTAAACAAAAACGTGCGCCACACTGGATGCGTCATATGGGATTGGAGTGGCTCTACCGACTATGGCAACAGCCACGACGTTTTGGGCGTATTGTGAATGCCGTTGTTATTTTTCCACTAAAACTTTTATTTACAACAAACCATCATGGACACACATGACATGGATAAAAAATTTATCGCAGGAGAAAAACTGTATTTTCAGGGCGATTTTTCTAAGGCGCTGTATTACCTTGAGCATGATCTCTCGCGCGATGAGGCGCTGGTCTTTTTTGTTGCAGCGCGCGAACGCGGTGAAGCGCCATTTGAAGATGATCACGAAGGGCAATATATCATCAAATATCGCCACGGCAAATACATTCTCGAACGTCAATAATATGAACACCACACCAACAAAAAACGTCGTTGTCCGTTATCCGCCGTCTCCAACGGGATTTATGCATATCGGTACACTGCGGACACTTCTTTATAATTATCTTTTTGCAAAGCGTCATAACGGAAAAATCATTTTGCGCATAGAAGACACTGATCAGGCGCGCAAGGTGGATGGTGCATTGGAGAGCTTGCAAGAGATGATTGCATGGGCGGGCATTCCTTATGATGAGGGACCGGTTTTTCAATCGCAGAGAGTGCATGATGGTGTTTATCAACAATACGCAAAAAAACTCCTTGCAAACAATCACGCGTACTACTGTTTTTGTACGCCGGAGCGCTTGGATGAAATGCGAAAACAACAACAAAAAAATAAACAGCCACCAATGTATGATCGGAAATGCTGTGCGCTCACAGAAGACGTTATCGCCAAAAATCTTGCAGAAGGTGTACCTCATGTGATTCGCCTCAAAGTGCCTCGTGGAGAAGAACTCACAATTCATGATGTTATCCGTGGTGACATCGTTATCCATACAGACACCGTTGATGATCAGGTGCTGATAAAGTCTGACGGGTTTCCCACCTATCATCTCGCAAGTGTTGTCGATGATCATGAGATGGGCATTACACACGTTATCCGCGGAGAAGAATGGGTGACAAGCACACCAAAACACTTACTCCTCTATCGCGCTTTTGGATGGGATGCGCCGGTGTTTGCGCATCTGCCACTACTGTTAAATGCCGATGGCAAGAAAAAACTTTCTAAAAGGCAAGGCGATGTCGCCGTGGAAGATTTTATCAACAAGGGTTATCTCAAAGATGCGATTATTAACTTTGTGGCATTGCTTGGATGGAATCCCGGTGGCGGAAGTACGCAGGAGATTTTTAGCATGGAGGAACTCATGGAGAAATTTCGGCTCAAAAAAGTGCACACCTCCGGGGCCGTTGTCGATATGAAACGTTTGAACTGGATGAATGCGCAGTATATCAAAAAGATGAGCATTGCAGAATTGTATGACGTTGCACGTCCGTTTTTTCACAAAAATTATCCTGAAGTATCAGATACGGCATTGATCAAAAGAGTGTTGTGTGTAGAGCAAGACCGTCTTGAGCGCTTGGATCAGGTGGGCAAAGAAAATCCTTTTTTCTTTGATGATGTGGCGCCGACAAAGGAGCTTCTGCGATGGAAAGACAATACCGACGAGGAGACAACACAGGCGCTGGTGAAAGCCAAAGACGTTCTTGAAAAAATTGACACGGATCTCTGGACACGACAACATCTTACAAAAATCCTTATGGATACGGCAGGCGATAAGCGCGGGGACTTTCTCTGGCCATTGCGTGCCGCATTAACGGGCACAGAACGCTCTCCGGGACCGATGGACTGTGCATGGGTATTGGGTAAAGACAAAACACTCTCTCGCATACAATATGCGATTGATGTCATGGCATAATATGATGAAAAAACCCCAAGAGCGCGACGTCTATCAAGGACGATATATTACAGTGACAGAAGAGCAAATCCATAAGCATTGCTATGAGCGTGTGCACTTGCGCTCAGGTGTACAAATCATTCCTTTCAGAGACAATCACATTCTTTTGATACGAGAGTATCGTGTCCATGAAGGGCGTGAACGGTGGAAATTGGTGAGTGGGTGGATTGACAAAGAAGAGAAGACGCCACAGGAGATTGCGCAAGAAGAACTGGCAGAGGAAGTGGGTATGCGTGCAGAGAAGTGGACACTCTGGAAAACACACGATACACATGGTCAAACAATTGGCACAACGACCTACTATTTCATCGCGCAGGAGATAGAGACTATCACGCAAGCACCAGAAAATCCCGATCATGATGAGGTGCGTGAGATGCGTTGGGTTTCACAGGGGGCATTTCAACGCCTCCTTCGGACACAGCAGGTCATGTGGGACACATCGGCGCTGTATGTTTTACAATTTTTTTTGCAACATCATCAAAAACGTAGTGCTCTGCATAAAAAATGACAGGGAAGACATTTTGGGACGGCATGGCAGAGCATCGGCTAATGTGAGGGTGCCGATGCTTACGTGGCGCGCGTAAGAGAGAAGACCTTGACAAAAACGACGCTTTTTGCTAGAATACAAAGTCATTTTGATTAAGACATTGTTATTCTATGAGTAAAGGGTATTTACAGATTGTTGCGGGATTATTTACGTTCCTTTTTTGGGGCATTTTTGCGTTTTTCTTTTTGAGCGTGATGCCGATTTTTGGGTTTGCTCGTGATGCGGTGATTGTTTTTTCTCGTCCTGTTGCACAAAGTTATGCACAACATGTCAGCGGTAATGTGCTTTTGATCATGGATCATGCCGTGCGAGACGATCAAAGAAACGCGTTGATTGCCAAGCGTTCTGTGAAACGTATCGGCACAACTGATGCTTTGCGACTCACGACGTATGACCGTGTAGCGCAACGTGCAATGCGGGAACATTTCACTGTCTTTACAGATGCACAGCGTGCACTAGAAACGGTTTACCCCGCAACAATGGGCATTACAATTCGGCAAATCGGTACGCCGTATCGTGTCATCCGGTGGCCGTTGATTGTTGGGCTTGGTGTGGGAGCACTCGCGCTTGCTCTTTTTTGTACGTGGGTGATGATGCTGTTTTTGACGCAACGTCTTGTGCGTGTATCATCGCAACAGCAACCGTTTTTTACGACAAAAAACAGTCGGCAAAAAGAGATTGGAGTATCAAAAAAACCAGCACCCTTCTTTACAAAAACCGCATATACGCCGGCATATACGTGGTCTGATGTGCGTGATGATTTGCATGATGATTTTGCAAAAGCGCATCGCACGCAGAAGCATGAGCAAACGCCGGTATCATCGCAAGAACAAAATCCACAGGAAAAAGAAGAGCTAACGTTACAAGAGGACGATGTTTTGACAACAGAGAATGAGGGAGATCGCAATCAAGAAGACGCGCCGGTACGTCCACATCTTCCGGAAATTGAACAGACGCAACGCACCATAAAAACAACAGAACAGCCGACAAAGACAAAACATCACACAGTCGCCAACACTACGCATCAAAACGTTCCCGGAAATCTCCCGACGGTGTCTCTCGAAGAACATGCTATCAAGGTACAAGAGACAACCAACGATGCCCAAGAAACGCCCGCAAAGAGCGTAGGGTCCAATGAAAAAAACGGTGATGATGATTTGGCGGACATTGGTGATCCTATTGAGCCAACAGACGAAGAACTCAAAGAACGACTCAATCAACTCTTACAAGGAAAATTATAACAACAAACTGCTTCGGCAGTTTTTTGTTTGTGTTATAATAAGTACATGGATGTAGAGCAAACAAGTATTGACGGCCTCCTTCTTCTTTCGATTGATGTGTATGGAGATGCGCGTGGTTTTTTTGTGGAGCAGTATGAGAAGCAACGTTATGGCGATGTCTTGGGTCAGGACATCCGCTTTGTGCAAGATAATCTCTCGCGTTCCGATAGAGGCGTGTTGCGTGGTCTGCACTATCAAAAAGCACCGCACACCCAAGGGAAGCTCATCAGTGTGTTGCACGGAAGCGTCTTTGACGTCGCTGTGGATATTCGCAAAGATTCTCCGACCTTTGGCGCATATGTCAGTGTCACATTATCCGCACCACAACAAGACGCAGATGGTCACTGGCAGTGGAAGCAATTCTGGATTCCCGAGGGGTTTGCACACGGGTTTCTCGCCTTGGAAGATCAGACACTCTTTTCGTATAAGTGTAGTGATGTCTATGCACCGGAAAGCGACGCCGGCATCTTGTGGTCAGATCCCGCAATCGATATCGCTTGGCCGGAGATTGACGTTGCTTACAGCATCTCAGAGAAAGATCAGAAGCATCCGTTGCTACAAGACATCCAACCACTCTAAAAAAGAATAATCATCTAAAATCATTACTATGAAAATGCTTGTAACGGGCGGCGCCGGATTTATCGGTAGCAACTTCATCCACTATATTTTGGAGAACTACTCCGATGATGAAATTGTCAATCTTGATGCGCTAACGTACGCCGGCAATCCGGAAAATTGCAAGAAATGGGAAGGCGATGCGCGCTATCGTTTCGTTAAAGGTGATATCACTGATCGTGCGCTTGTTGACACACTCGTGAAAGACGTGGACATCATTGTGCACTTTGCAGCGGAGTCACACGTGGACCGTTCCATTGATTCCAGTATGCCGTTTGCTCAGACAAATGTCATCGGCACGCTGACACTTCTTGAAGCGGCGCTCAAACACGGCAAAAAACGTTTTCATCATATTTCTACGGATGAGGTGTTTGGTCATTTGGCAATGGGTGACCCGGCATTTACAGAAAAGACACCATATGATCCAAGTAGCCCCTACAGCGCATCCAAGGCGTCCAGTGATCATTTTGTCCGCGCCTATCATCGTACACACGGGCTTCCCATAACGATCTCCAACTGTACAAATAATTACGGCCCCTTTCATCATCCGGAAAAATTAATTCCTCTGGCAATCACAAATGTCCTCATGGGAGAAAAGGTGCCGGTCTATGGCAAGGGCAATCAGGTGCGTGATTGGCTTCATGTGAGTGATCATTGTAGGGCGATTGACCTCATAATCCGCAAAGGGAAAAGCGGAGAGACCTATGCTGTCGGAGGGAACAATCAGCCAACAAATCTTGCAATTGTAGAGATGATTATTACGGCCCTCGGGGCAAATCCGGAGGAGATGATTACATTTGTCGCTGATCGCAAAGGACATGATTTCCGCTATGATATCGACTATACAAAAATAAAAACAGAACTCGGATGGGAGCCAACGATTACCTTGGAAGAAGGTTTAAAGGAGACGATTGACTGGTACAAAGAACACAAGGATTGGTGGATGCCATTGCGTAAACAATGAGTATGATTACGGTCCGTGGCATCCATACAATCACAGATGAAAAAGAACGTCTTTCCGTGCTTGCATGCATCAAAGAGCGTGAAACGTATTACCTTACATTATTTGCCAATGCAAAACGACCACCAAAAATCACCCTTACGTTTGGGGGCACTAATCCGCGTACCATACGCATAACGTTTAACCCTCCTGATGCGCGGTATGTGGCTATTGATGCGCAGGGGTATGGTGATACTACGGCGCTGACAAAATATGCCTTTAAAAAGTTGCGCCGTGTCGCAAAAAACTATTTTGTCAAAAACAAACGACGTCATCGTCCATCGTAAGATTTTATCTGTGGTACTGTTGTCGTCGTCGCTCACTAAGACACATAGCAACACTAATACCGACGTTCAGACTTTCAAAGCCATTGTCCATGGGAATGAAGATTTTTTTGTCGCCATAGAGCGCAAACGCCGTGCGATCGATGCCCGTTCCTTCATTACCGAAGCAAAGAGCCGTTTTTTGTGGAAAGGTTGTTTCGTAGAGACTGCGTGCCTGTGCATCAAGGAATGTGCCATAGACGATACCATCAAAAACATTCTTGATTTCTGTGAGCTCATAGTGTTGATAGATTGGAAGAGAAAATTGTGCGCCTTGGGCGCTCCGGAGGACTTTTGGACTCCACGCATCAGCACATCCCACAGAGAGAAAGATTGCATCAGTCCCCATAGCTAGTGCTGTGCGTATGATGGTGCCGACATTTCCGGGATCAGCGACGCGATCAAGGAGAATGATTGTCGTTAAATCATGTGCGGTAATTTTTTGCTCTTGTGGCACGCGGTAGAGTCCGACGATGCCTTGTGGGGTCTTGGTTGTGGCAATTTTTTTTAAGCGCATGTCGTCGATGATCTCATAGATATTTTCCGGAAGCGTATCAAGGAAGGCATCAATTTCTCGGTGGTATTGTGCGCTTTTTGCGACAAACACTTTGACAAGACGGTCTTTCTCTCCATGGAGGATGGCTTCTTGCAAGAGGTGAATGCCATCAAGAATAGTCATGCCGTCTTTTTTGCGTGCTTTGTGCGATGTTGCATAAGCAGAGATGTCTTTATAAGAAAAATGCATAGAAGT
>CAZMCZ010000004.1:16008-21347 GCA_964565145.1 uncultured Pseudobdellovibrionaceae bacterium
TTGATACAGATCGGCAAAAAATTGAAGAGCTTTTGACACGTGGCGTTGCCGAAGTGATTGGCGCGGAGCGTTTGCGTGCGCGATTGCTTGGAGGGGAGCGGTTGCGGGTAAAATTGGGGATTGACCCGACAAGTCCGCATCTGCATCTGGGGCGCGCCGTAGCGCTTTTGAAATTACGTGCATTCCAAGAGTTGGGACATCAGGTGATTTTGCTGGTGGGCAATGCAACGGGCGTGATCGGTGACACATCTGACAAAGACGCAGAGCGACCGATGCTAACGGATGATGTCGTAGAAGAAAACATGAAGACCTACAAAGAGCAGGCCGGTAAAATTCTTGACATGGATCAGGTAGAGTTTGTCTATAATGCACAGTGGCTCAATAAATTGGGATACAAAGAAATCGGAGAGCATGCCGATGCGTTTTCTTTGCATGAATTTATCGCGCGTGACAATATCAAGAAACGACTTGATGCGGGGAAGCGTGTGAGTTTGCGCGAAGTGCTCTATCCGCTGATGCAGGGCTATGACAGCGTTGCGCTCAAAGCGGATGTCGAACTTGGCGGAAGCGATCAGCGTTTCAATCTCCTTGCGGGGCGCGTTTTGCAAGAGAAATACAATCAAGAACCGCAGAGCATTGTGATGAGTAATCTCATCATGGGAACGGACGGGCGCAAGATGAGTAGCAGTTGGGGCAATACGATTGCTTTGACGGATTCTGCACGCACGATGGGAGAGAAAATTATGAACATCCCCGATGCACAGATTGAGGAGTACTTTATACATACAACACGCCGAAGTCTGCAAGACATCAAAACCATTATGCAACAGCCCGATCCGCGCGTCCAAAAAGTCGCGCTTGCAGGAGACATCATTGCACTGTATTTTGATGCGATGACTGCGCAGAACGAGCAAGAGTACCTCACAAAAAAATTTATCACCAAAGAACATTTCGACAATGCCATAGATGTTGCGGTGCTTTCCGATGGCATGACGATCTGTACGGCGGTTTCTGAGAGTGGTGGTGCACAGAGCAAGAGTGACGCTCGCAGGAAAATCATGCAAGGCGGCGTGTCCATTGATGGCAAAAAAATCACCGATCCGGCGCAAAAAATCACCGCAGACGCCGACGGAAAAATTCTCAAAGTCGGCAAGAAGTTTTTTCGCAAAATCTCACTTCAATAGATAAGATGTTTTTATCATCATCGCTGTTGTGAGAGGGTTTTATTATTTGCAAAAACCTTGTACAATAAGGATACGTGACTGGTGATATATTTAGAGCTATGAAAAAAGACATTACAGCCATTAAAGCACAGGTATTGGAAGCGCTTGAGACGGCGCAAACACTGGAAGACGTAGAAAAGATCCGCGTGACATTTCTTGGCAAGAAGAGTGCCTTCAATGAATTACTTAAAGCGCTGAAAAACTTAAGTGCCGAAGAAAAAAAGAACATCGGTCCATTGGCAAATCAAACCAAAAAAGAATTACACGATGCGCTGTTGCAGAAGCAAGAAGAAATCGAGGAAGCTTTTGATGCGCAGACAGAGTGGATTGATGTGACGGCGCCCGGCACAAAAGTAAAAAAAGGATCACTCAACCCGCTCACACTCGTCCAAAGAGACATTGAAGACATCTTTGTCTCTATGGGTTTTGACATTGCCGATGGTCCGGAGATTGAGAGTGAGTATTATAATTTTGATGCTGTTAATGTGCCGGCAGATCATCCGGCGCGAGATATGCAGGATACGTTTTGGATTAAAACGGACTCAGAAGACCACAAGCAAGTACTGCGAACACACACATCATCAGTGCAAGTCCGTTACATGCAAGAGCACACGCCACCGTTTCGCATCATTATCCCGGGTCGTGTGTTTCGTCAAGAAGCGACCGATGCTTCACATGATCATACATTTCATCAGTTTGAAGCGCTTGTTGTCGGAGATGATGTCAGTGTGGCAAATTTTCTCTATATTGCAGAGGTCTTTTTTTCGGCTTTTTTCCAAAAAGAGATTAAAGTGCGCGTGCGTCCAAGTTATTTCCCCTTTGTAGAGCCGGGCTTTGAATTTGATATTTCTTGTACAAATTGTAATGGAGACGGTTGTAGCACCTGTCAGCAAACAGGATGGCTGGAAGTCGGCGGTGCCGGCATGGTCCATCAAAATGTCTTGGAAGCGGGAGGATATAGGCGCAATCAGTACACGGGGTTTGCGTGGGGCTTTGGATTGGAGCGTCTTGCAATGATGAAATACAAAATTGATGACATCCGCCTTTTCCATAGTGGAGATATCCGCTTTGGACGGCAGTTTCATGTACAAAAATAATACGTTTATCATGTTTGAAAAACCGCCAACAACAAGTACCGACGCACCGGAGGATGCCAAAGCATCCGGCATGACCCGGCGCACGTTTATGAAGCGTCTTGCCGGAGGAGCGGTTTTGGCTGCTGCGACCATGTCTGGTTGCTCTGCACAAGAACAGCCAGACAGTGAAAGCAGTCAAGAAGCGATTGCACAAGCGGAACAGCTCTCACGTGATCTTTTGGCGCCGTATCACAAAGACGATCTCACACAAACAACGACATATAAATATCTGGCGCATCGTTTTTCTCCGGAAGCATTACAAGAGAATATGCGACAATATCACAAATCCGCCGATGAGATTCTTCATGCATGGAAGCGTGCTATCGCACACGGGAAAGAGCGGTGGCTTTCGTCTGCTCGTAATGAGCAATACATGCGCGACCTTGCAGAAAAAAACAACATCGACATAACAAAGGGTTTTGATGCACAAAGCATCAATGGCACAATCACGATTAATGGAGAGGCTGTAGCGCCGGATCCTCATTTGCGTGCATTGCATCATGATAGTGGTTATGTGCAGGGACATGCAAAAGAAGATTCTCCGGTACTGGAAAGTCCTGATATTGATACAACCGTTTATTAAAGCAACGTTTATGAAATTTAGTTACAAGTGGCTTCAAGAGTTAAGTGGCACAAAAAAAGGGGTACAGGAGCTCGTGGACATGTTGATTGTCCATGCCTTTGAAGTGGAAGATGTGATTGAACAGGGCAACGGACTGGAGCATGTCGTCATCGGGAAGGTGCTCACAAAAGAAAAACATCCTGATGCCGATCGACTCAATGTCGCAACGATTGATATGGGTACAGAAAAACTCACAATCGTCTGTGGCGCTCCCAATCTCGCCGTTGGACAACATGTCGTAGTTGCGCGCGTGGGCGCCGTCCTTCCCACAGAAGATGGCACGGGATTCACAATCAAAAAGAGCACAATTCGTGGCGTAGAGAGTAACGGCATGATCTGTGCAGAAGATGAGCTCGGTGTTGGATCGGACCATGAGGGCATTATGGTTTTGCCGGATGATGCGCCGGTAGGAGAATCTTTTGCGACGTATTATGGATGTGATGATACGATTTTGGATATTGATATTTTGCCAAATCGCGCGCATGATGCCTTGGGACATATGGGCATGGCACGCGAAATTGCAGCGCTGGAAGGGCGCATTCTCAAAGACGCACAAGACAAAGGCGCACTTCAAGCAATCAAAGAAGATACTGATGGGGAACGTATTGCCGTATCACTGGATACAAAAAACGCAGAGCGCTACATCGGCATGGTGTTTGATCATATTACATTACAGCCATCGCCGGCATGGATGCAGGCGCGACTGCGTGCTTGTGATATCACGCCAATCAATGCGATTGTAGATATTTCCAATTATGTCATGCTTTTGTACGGCCAACCGACACACGCCTTTGACGCAACAACGCTAGCGGATCAGAAAAAGCCGATAACCATTGCTGTGCGCCAAGCGCAGGAGGATGAAACAATGACCCTCCTTGATGCATCTCAGATACAATTGTCGGCGCAGGATGTTGTGATTACAGATGGGCGTGTGCCCATTGCGCTTGCCGGCGTGATGGGAGCAGAGGGAAGCGCGATTAGCGATGCGACGACGTCGGTTATTTTTGAAATTGCACATTTTGATGCCGGGACTATTCGCAAAACCAAATCTCGTCACAACCTCCAGACAGATGCCGCGTATCGCTTTGAACGTGATCTTGATCCAAATCTTGCACTACCTGCCGCAGAAACTGTTGCTAAACTGATGGAAGAGATTCTTGGTCAAAAACCGGCAACGTATGTTGACGTCTATCCACGCAAACAAAAGCCATGGCGCGTGCGTATTTCACACGATGCGATTGAGCGATTATTGGGACTGACGATACCACAAAAAACGGTAGAAACGATTTTGACAAATCTCGGCATTACCGTAAGTGAAAAAGACCACGTCTATACATGTACGATTCCCACGATACGTCGTGATTTACGCGAAAGCGCAGATCTCGTAGAAGAGATTGGGCGTATCTATGGTTATGATAAAATTGTGCCCAAACCGCTAACGGCTCATGTGCAACCATCACAAAAAAACCTGCAAAGAATTTTTGAAAATCGTACAAAAAATTATTTTGCAATGCAGGGGTTTGATGAAATCAAATCATATTCTTTTTACAGTAGGGAAGACGCCAAGGCCCTTGGCGTAGATGATGAAAAACACGTCATGTTGCTTAATCCCATGAGTAGCGCACAGGCACTGATGCGACAAACACTTCTTGCCGGATTGTTGCGTGCTCATACCAAAAACGTCGCCCAACAAGAAACAACACAACTTTTTGAAGTCGGACGTATTTATGCCACAGGAGGCGATCAATTACCCATAGAACAGACGCGTCTTGCGGCAAGCATTGCAAGCAAAGCTGATGACGGTAGTGCGTTTTTTCTTCTCAAAGGTATTGTGGAATCATACGTGGAAGCGGTCGGTCTCTCAGGCGTGTACTTTGATGATGTTTTTGGAAGTGATGATGCTGACATCGTTGACCTTCATCCGTCACGTCGCGCATTAGTAAAGACGCGTGATGGGAATGTCCTCGGTTATATCGGTGAAGTCGCAAAAAAGACCGTCAAAAGTTTCGGTTTGAAAAAACTGCGCGTTACCGCGTGTGAACTAAATATGGATTTATTGCAATCGCATGCACAACATGGCGAAACCTTTGCGTCTTTGCCAAAGTTTCCTGCTGTGACACGCGATCTCTCGATGAAAGTTGATGCTTATACGCGCGTTGCTGACGTTGAGCGCATGCTCTATGATGCCGGCGGGAAATTGTTGCGCGAGGTTGACCTTTTTGATCTTTACGAGAATACCAAAACCGGCGAGCGCTCAATGGCTTTTCACTTTGTTTTCAGCAGTCCAAAGCGCACGCTTACAGCCAAGGAGATTGATGCCATTATAGAAAAAATGATCGAGGCCGTAGAAGAAGATTC
>CAZMCZ010000005.1:0-18477 GCA_964565145.1 uncultured Pseudobdellovibrionaceae bacterium
GTGCGCCAATGGTGCATTGTCTGTCCACACTTCGCGTGAGGATTTTCTATCCGTGAGCTAAGTCTAATTGTTCTCTCCTTGCAGAATAAGAAGTTTCTGAATGTGCACTCGGCAGGACTCGAACCTGCGACTTCCTGGGCCGAAACCAGACGCTCTAATCCAACTGAGCTACGAGTGCAAAGAGTGACTTGTTCTTAGTATGCGTGAAAAAGTCATCGGCGTCAAGAGATGCTCTTTGCGCATGATTACTGGTAACGGGAACGTGGTGGCAGAGAATCCGACTGTGTAAAGCGTACTTGACATATTTTTTTTCGCTGATATAATAGAATTGTAGTATAATAGATAGTGTAAATCATTAATGAGTTAAGGTATTGGTAGGTAGGAGCATCCTGGCTACACATAGGCACTCAAAAATAGTATGGCAAAAATCACCATTTATTCAACACCGACATGTGGATACTGTCGTATGTTGAAGGATTTTCTCACAGAGAAAAATGTAGAGTTTACAGACATTAATGTTGCAGAGGATCAAGAAGCTGCGGCAAAAATGGTAGAAAAAACCGGACAAATGGGCGTGCCGGTAAGCGTCATTGAAAAAGAAGACGGTAGCGAGGAAGTCGTTATCGGCTTTGATCAAGGCAGAATTATGGAATTACTCGGTATCACCGCATAAGCTTGTTGTGAGACAGATAGGACAGTGATGCTGTCCTATTGTGTCATTATAAGTGTAATAATAAATCTATGATATACAATACGGTAATTATTGGTGGAGGGCCCGCTGCCGTGGCAGCCGGCGTCTATGCGGCACGCAAACAACTTGCAACCGTTTTTATCGCTGATCAAATTGGCGGGCAGAGCGTTGTCAGTGATGGTATAGAAAATTGGATTGGAGAGAAAAGCATTCCCGGTCCGGAGCTTGCCAAGCGGTTGCATCAACATCTTGAACATTATAAAGATGATATAAAAATCGCCATCCCGGAGCATGCAGAAAAGGTGGACAAAAATGAGGATGGGACGTTTACCGTAACCACGGATAAGGAGTCCTATCAGACAAAGACCGTTATCGTGGCAAGCGGTGGGCGCCATCGACAACTTGGCGTACCGGGTGAAGAAGAGTTTAATGGAAAAGGCGTTGCGTATTGTGCGACATGCGACGCGCCATTTTTCAAAGATAAAGACGTCGCCGTCGTCGGTGGGGGCAATAGTGGATTGGAATCCGTTGTGGATTTATTGCCCTATGCCAAAAAAGTCTATCTGCTTGCACGACGTGAAGAATTGCGTGGTGATCCCGTTACACAAAAAACGGTTCTTGAGTCGGACAAGGTTGAGGTATTGTGGAAGACCAACACGACAGAGATTACGGGGGAGACAATGGTGACGGGGCTTACTTATGAAACTATTGGCACCGGAGAGAAGCACCATCTGGATGTGCAAGGTGTTTTTGTGGAAATCGGGACCGTGCCGAATTCCGAGATGGTCAAAGACCTTGTTGATGTCAATGAGCGCGGAGAGATTCTTATCGATCATCAAACACAAGCGACAAGTATGCCGGGCATCTTTGCCGCCGGTGATGTAAGCGACGCTCTTTACAAACAAAATAACATTGCCGTTGGTGATGGCGTCAAAGCACTGTTGAGTGCTTATGACTACATCAAGAAAAACTAACATATGATAAAAAGCCTGTCGTATGTTCTGGGGGGACTTCTCGTTGTTGGCGGTATTGTCTATTATCTGACATATGCTACGGCGCACAAACCGATAACGCAAGAAACACAAACAGTTGCTGATGGTACTACGCACGAGTACATAAATGACCCACGGTCCATCCAAAAGCTTCTCAGAGATCCAACAGTAAAAACACGTGTCAAGAAAGAGGATGTCGTGCGTGGTGGTGTGCCAAAAGACGGGATTCCCGCTATCGATGTTCCTCTGTTGGTCCGGGGGGATGATGTGCCGGCATGGTTAGACCGTGCGGGTGATGGTATTGGCGTGTCATTTGATGGGCACGATCGTTTTTACCCTTATCAGGTGCTGGCCTATCATGAAATCGTCAACGACATCGTCGGTACGACGCCTCTTTTGGTGACGTATTGTCCATTGTGCTATACGGGCATTGTCTATAATCCACTGGTGGATGATAAACGCACGACATTTGGTGTTTCAGGCGTATTGATCGACTCAAATCTGATCATGTACAATCGCAGTAATCCTGAGAGCCTGTGGCATCAAGCAAGCGGAGAGGCCATCATTGGTCCGCATGTGGGTGATGCGTTGGAGGTTTATCCTTTTGACATGACAACGCTTCAGCAGTTTCTCTCAGCACATCCTACGGCAACGGTTGTCGTGGGAGACAAAAATCACCCACGGACGTATGACAAAGCGATTTATGGCGGTGATCTCCGCGATCCGAATCTGCGTTTCCCAAACAGTGGAGAACACGACCGTCGCCTTGCGCCCACTGCGCGCATTGTCGGATTGCGCATCGGGACATCTGCGCGCGCATATCCCATAGAGCGTGTCGCACAGACGGCGCCATTTGAAGAAACCTTGGGTGAACGAAACGTGCGTGTTGAGTGGGACGATGAACTTGGCGCAGTGCGTATCTTTGATATAACCAACGGAGCAAACAAGCGCTTGCCGTTACGCGCGTCATTTTGGTTTTCGTGGGTGGCCACATATCCGCAAACAAGTGTTTACAAAAAATAAGAGATAATAAAATAATATGCAGAAAAAAGTTATTGGTAGCGTCCTGGGCATAATCATGATTGTGCTTGTTGGTCTTTTCTTGCAGAAGTTTTTTGTCCGCGGTGCACAAAGCAAGCAAGAAGCGGACGTCGTCACACAAAAACACACCACCACAGAAACACTGACAAATGACACAGCACAGCAAAAAACGGATAACAAACCTGATGAGAATAGCAAAGAAGTCAAAGAAAAGGTGTCGGTGCCGGAACCGGAGAACCAGTTGCCACTTGTTGATCTCGCACCGGATTTTACACTATCACGCCTTGGTGGCGGTGAGGTTACACTATCTTCTTATCGTGATGTTAAGCCGGTTATCATTGATTTTTTTACGACGTGGTGTCATAACTGTCGACGTGATATGCCAAAAGAGCAAAAACTCTATGACAAATATGGTGATGACGTAGAAGTAATCGCTGTCAATCTTGGCGAAAAAGAACGCGTTGTGAAGCGATATGTAAAAAATGGTGGCTTTACATTTCCCGTAGTCCTTGATAAGGATGCCAGCGCGCAAAATGCGTATAAGATTCGTTTTACCAACACACATGTTCTCATTACAAAAAGTGGTACAATACAAGAGGTAGTCTTTGGAGATCTTTTGGAAAAGCATTTCAAAAGTCTTCTCCACTAGCATCCATCATATAATCATTTATCATAAACATTTATGAAAATTTATTTAGGGAGTGATCATGCGGGGTATGAGCTCAAAGAAATCGTCAAAGCACATCTTATGGCACGCGATGACATCGATGGTGTTGTCGACCATGGTGCCTATGCCTATGCGCAAGGAGATGATTACCCGGATTTTGTCGCCCCTGTCGTGCAGAGCGTTATCACGCAGTGGCAACAGGGACACACAAATCATTTTGGTATCGTCTTTGGACACTCCGGACAGGGCGAGGCCATGGTAGCAAACCGCATCAAGGGCATCCGTGCTACCGTCTACTACGGTGGTCCGGAAGACATCCTTGTGCTTTCACGTCAGCACAATGATGCAAATGTCCTTTCTCTGGGCGCAGGGTTTATCGCAGAAGATGCCGTGTGTCGCTATGTGGACATTTGGCTTGAAACGGCATTTTCCAATGCGCAACGTCATGTACGACGCATTAATAAAATTGATGAGTAAACGCATCATGGCCAAAAAACATCTGAAAAAGACACTATTATTTCTTGTCTGGGTCGCTTTTATTGCCCTGGCGTTTTTTCTATGGAAGCATAGTGGCATTGCTCTGGCAGATGTCCCGGATGTTATTGGGGCATGGGTGAAGCGTTTTGGGCTTTTGGCACCGATTGTCTACATCGTACTGTATGTTCTGCGCGCGCTTACTTTTTTTTCGGCGACCGTCTTTACGATTGCGTCCGGACTGATTTTTGGTCCCGTGCTTGGCATTCTCTACACGATCATTGCAGAAAACCTCTCCGCGCTCCTTGCGTTTTCTGTCGGGCGCTACTTTGGCACAGATGTTGTGCGGTGGCTTTCCGCGCAGGCAAAGTATTTCCCAAAAGGCGAGAAACTACGAGAGAACGGTTTTATGAGCGTCCTCCTCATGCGTCTTTTATTTTTCCCCTTTGATCCCGTTGCTTATTTTTCCGGGGCATATCAGGTGCGTGTGCGTGATTTTTTTCTCGGAACGTTTATTGGGACACTGCCGGGGCTGATTGCCTTTGTGGCGCTTGGAGATGTCTTTGCGCATCCGCTTAAAAGTCTTTTGATTTTTTTCCCTTTTTTTATAGTGGGATTGGTCATTGCAAAACTCCTCAAAAAAACAAAACACGGTAAAGAATTATCACAGATTAAAGAACATGGCAATGAAGCATAAATACGATTATGACCTATTGGTTATCGGTGCCGGCAGTGGAGGGCTTACAGTAGCGATTGGTGGTGCCGGCATCGGTGCCAAAGTCCTCCTCGTTGAAGCGCACAAGCTTGGTGGAGACTGCACGCACTATGGATGCATTCCGTCAAAGGCGCTTATCAAGGCGGCGCATGTAGCGCATGTAGACACACAGCGCAGTGCAGTGGGCTTGCCACCTACACAAAAAGTAGCGATAAATATCAAAGATGTTCTGTTGAGCGTTAAAGGCATTGTCGACGATGTTGAAAAACGCTTTGAAGACATTGATGATATTCGGTCACTTGGCGTTGATGTGCTCTTGGCGCGGGCACGTTTTATTGATGTGCATACGGTGCAAGCGGGTGATAAAAAAATCAGCGCAAAAAAAATCGTCATCGCAACGGGCGCTCGTCCCGTAGAGCTTCCCATTCCCGGACTTACAGACTGCAAGCCAAAGACAAATCGTACCATTTTTGAACCGGAACAGTTCACATCATTGCTCATCATCGGCACGGGGCCGATCGGATGTGAGCTTGCACAGGCCTTTGCGCGCCTTGGTGTGAAGGTGACGATGATTGCACGCGCACGGCGCATTCTTGATCGCGAAGAAGAACGTGTGAGCGCTGTTGTTGCGAAACAGCTTCGCGCAGATGGTGTTCGCATCCTTTACAAAAAAGATGTCGTGCGCGCATCAGTAACGCAACAAGGAAAATGTCTTGACATCAAAGGGCGGGATGGTGATGCTATGGAAACGGTGTGTGCAGATGAGATTCTTGTCGCTGTCGGACGACAGCCAAACGTTGAAGGTCTTGGGTTGGAGGAGCTTGGCATAACGTTTGACCGACGCAGTGGTATCGCTGTTGATGCATATACGCGTACAACGATTCCACAGATCTATGCCGTTGGTGATGTTGCAACGCGATGGAAATTTACACACTATGCCAATCACATGGCAAAGACGACACTTGCGCACGCGCTTTTGCATGTACGAGTAAAACGGGAGCGTGTGGTTATCCCGCGTGCAACGTTTACTGCGCCGGAAGTCGGCTCTGTCGGCATAACGTTTGATACGTGCTCGCGGGCAGAGCAGAGAGGACTTTTTGTCTTTGAAAAAGCCTATGATCATGTGGACCGTGCGATAACCGATCGTTCTGAAGAGGGCTTTGTGCGACTTATCACAGACAAAAAGGGGCAGATCAAGGGCGCTACGATTGTCGGTCCTTCTGCCGGAGAGCTGATCAATGAAGTGGCGCTGGCAATGAAAAACGGTATTTCCATCACCAAACTTGCCGACACAATTCATGCTTATCCGACCTATGGCTATGGATTGCGCAATTGTGCAGACCAATTTCGCGCAATGGGGTATACTGAAGGAAAGAAGAAACTAATTAAAAAGATTTTTGGTCTGCGTGGTAAAGAGATAATATAATGATATGCTTATTATTCCTGCAATTTTAGAGCAAAAAAGCGCCGATGCGTTGGCACAGATTGATCGTTGGCGTGGTGTGGTGCCGTGGATTCAGATTGATGTCATGGATGGTACTATGACCAAGGATAAGACCTATGACCTCCATGACTTGATTGGCTTTGTCGGAGACTTTGATGTGGAAGTGCACTTGATGACGACAGATCCCGCAAAGTATTTTGATGCGTGTGCCGCACTGGGTGCTGCGCGTGTTTATTTTCACCTCGCAGAAGTAGAGCGCCCCGCCAGCATCCTCGCTACAATGGATCCTTATGATTTTACAAAGGGTATTGCGCTTTCTCCGCAAACACCGGCAGACGCCGTTTTTTCCTACATTGATGAAATTGATGCCGTACAAGTGATGACGGTTGTGCCCGGTGCGCAGGGTGGGAAATTTCTCGAGCCGATGCTTGACAAAATCGCACTCATCCGTGAGCGTCGCATGGAAACATGGATTGGTGTTGACGGCGGTGTAAATCTCAAAACAATCGCACAGGTTGCCTTGGCACAACCCGATGCCGTCGGTGTCGGTAGTGCTCTGAGCAAGGCGGATGATCCCGTGGATGCATTGCAAGCACTGGCACGCCAGAGTGAAGACATGCAAGCGTGTTAATAATAACAACAACTATGGAACAACAAAAATTTAACATACCGACACTCTTTATTATCTTTGGCGCGACGGGAGACCTCGCGCAAAAAAAAATTTTCCCCGCGCTTTTTGATCTTTATACCAAAGGACTGTTGCCAGATCAGTTCTTTGTCATCGCTTTTGCACGTCGTCCTTTTGAACAGGCGGACTTTGCTACGTATGTTGCAGAGATTATTACACAACATCTTCATACAACAGCGCAGAAAAACGATGAAGAGGCCGTGCGGGGTTTTTGTGATCACATTGACTATGTGCGTGGAACATTTGATGATGAAGAGTCCTTTTTGAATCTCGCAGAGCATCTCAAAAAACGTGACGATGACATCGGACAATGTACCAATAAGCTGTTTCACCTCGCCGTCCCACCAACGTATTATGAGTTATTGTTGAGACAATTATCACAATCAGGACTGACAGTGCCGTGTAGCGATGATATGGGGTGGACACGTGTTTTGATTGAGAAGCCCTTTGGCAATGACTTGGAAACGGCACAAAAACTAGACATGCTTCTTGGAACACTTTTTAAGGAAGAACAAATTTTTCGTATTGATCATTACCTTGCCAAGGAAACCGTGCAAAATATTTTGGTGTTTCGTTTTGCAAATATTCTGTTTGCGCCTGTGTGGGACCGCGCCTATATTGAAAAAGTGGAATTACGTCTTTGGGAAACGATTGATGTCAAAACACGCGGTGCGTTTTATGATGGTGTTGGTGCACTACGTGACGTAGGGCAGAACCATCTCTTGCAGATGCTTTCGTTGATTGCCATGGAGCATCCGGGAGGATTTGATGATCATAGTATTCGAGAAGCACGCGCACATGTCTTGGCGCGCTTGGCACCGGTCAAACCCGGTGATCTTATGCGTGCACAGTATGAAGGATATCAAGAGACAGAGGGCGTTGCTCCAGATTCTCAGACAGAAACGTATTTTCGTATCAAAGCCCATATCAATGACGAGCGTTGGCATGGTGTGCCGTTTATCTTGGAAGCGGGAAAGGCCCTCGCGGAAAAAAAGACACAGATTGTTGTGACATTTCGGGAGCCGGTGCCTTGTCTATGTCAGGGTGATCGCCACACGCAATACAATAAAATTATCTTTGATATTCAACCGGAAGAGAAAATCCGCGTTCGCTTTTTTGCAAAGGCGCCGGGATTACATCTTACAACAATGCAAAAAGATTTCGTTTTTGACTATGCGCGTGAAAAGACACAGGATATTGATGCTTATGAAAAGGTGCTCTACGATGCAATTATCGGAGATCAGACACTTTTTACAAGCACGGAAGAAGTTGTTGCGGCATGGCGGTTTATTACACCACTGATGAAGCAACTGCGTGATACGCCATTACAACACTATAAAGCGGGGACACTGCCGGAGCAGTAAACAATGATAATCGTACTAATCTATAACATAATATTATGAACAACAAAACAATTGGGTATATCGGACTTGGAAAAATGGGGCTGGCAATGGTCAAAAACTTGCATGATAAGGGATACGATGTGCGTGCTTACAATCGTAGCGCACCGGCACGTCAAGAAGCAACGGACTATGGCGTCAAAACGTTTGACTCCATAGAGGCGCTTGTAAAGGATCTGCCATTGCCACGTGTAATCTGGAGCATGTTGCCATCGGGAGATGTGACGCAGAGTGTTCTTGAAGAACTATCGGAGATTTTGGAGGACGGTGATACGGTGATCAACGGCGCTAATGAGTTTTTCAAAAACACACAACATCATGGCGCGCTTTTGGAAGCAAAGGGCATTCACTTTATCGATGTGGGTGTTTCCGGTGGACAGGATGGTGCTCGGCATGGTGCGTGCATGATGATTGGTGGCACACGAGAAATTTTTGAGCAGTACGAAGAGCTTTTTAAAGATTTGAGTGCGCCGGAGGCATATCAGTTTTTTCCCGGTACCGGTGCGGGGCATTATGTCAAGATGGTACACAACGGCATTGAATACGGTATGATGCAGGCCATTGCAGAGGGGATGGATGTCCTGCGTACAGCACCTTACGATATTAATCTCAAAGACGCGGCGCGGATTTATAACACGCAAAGCATCATCACGTCTCGGCTTGTGCAGTGGCTCAAACAGGGCTATGAAGAGCATGGGCAAGACCTCGCAGATATTTCTGCCGTGGCGGGATCTGGTGGGGCCGCCGGCATGAACCAGAGTGAGGCAAAGTGGACGCTGGACGTTGCGCAACAACAGCACGTTCCTGCAAAAAATATTCAAAGCGCAGTGGACGCGCGCATTGCATCACAACAACATCCCAACTATCAGGCGCAGGTGATTAATGTCTTGCGTAATCAATTTGGTGGACATGAAGCGAGTAAAAAAGACAACAAAGCATAGTTTAACAAGTCTTTTTGCCAAAAGAAGTCTGCACGCATGCCGTGAGCCACAGTCAAAGGCGACAATCGGTGATGCTCTTTGTGCCCGGTAGTCTTTTTAAGAGTCAGACGTTATGCTTAGCGTTATTATTCCCACATATCAAGAAGAACACATCATCGCACAAACCATTGGCCACGTGCAACGTCTTTTTGTGCGCCTTCCGGTAGAGATCATTGTCGTTGATAGTTCGCCACGCGCCGAAACGCTCAGCATTGCCAAACAAGCGGGGGCCTCTGTTTTTGTCAGCGCAAAACAGTACCGCGCCGCACAGATGAATAGGGGGGCGCAACAGGCAAGCGGAGACGTCTTTCTCTTCCTGCATGCAGACACACGTCTGCCAAAAAGCGCGCGCGAGGATGTGATGATTTTTATGCAAAAACCACAGTATGGTTACGGCGCTTTTTTGAAACGCTTTGATAGCTCGCATCCTTTTTTGCGATTAATCGCGCTTGTCAATAATATGCAGACGACATACCGGCAAGCTCTTTTGGGTGATAATGGTCTTCTTGTGCGTAGAGAAATGTTTGAGGCCGTTGGGGGATTTCCCGATCAGGTATTGATGGAAGATGTTGCGATGAGTAAACGACTCAAAACATACGCGCATCACCAGAAGAAAATGTTTTTTCTTTTGCGTAACACGGTGATGACGTCATCACGGCGTTTTGAAACTCACGGTATATACAAGACATTTTTTCTCATGCGTTATCTGCGGTTGCGCTATGCATGGGGGACATCGCCCGCAAAGTTAAAGACATTGTACGCAATGAAATGACCAAACACCTTATTATTTTTGCAAAGCATCCAACGCCCGGCAAGGTAAAAACGCGACTTGCCACAGAGGTTGGCGCAACAAAAGCCGCCGCCTATCAACAAGCGTTTCTCACGACGCTTCTTTTGGAGCATCGAGGACAAGAGCGGTCTTATAAATGTTCTATCGCACTTGATGATGCGCAAACATCAGCAGAGCAGTTTGCGACGATGTTTTCGCTACCACGCACGGCAATCATCCCACAGCCAACGGGTGATTTGGGTGCTCGCATGTATCAGCTCTTTCTGCAAGGTGAGCAACGCAATGAACAGCGTATCATTATTGGCGCAGATATTCCGTCGTGCAGTCATCACATCATAGCGCAGGCGTTTGCATTGATGCAGTGTTACGATGTTGTTTTGGGCCCGAGTGTTGATGGTGGGTATTATCTCATCGGCATGCAAAATGCACGACGAGGTGTTTTTGACAATGTGGCATGGAGTAGCAAAGATGTCTATGCGCAAACACGTGCGCAGTGTAGAAAACACGGATTATCGGTGGGACGTGTCGCACGTTTGCGCGATATTGATACGTATGACGATTTATGCAAAGAACAATTACACATTCATTCGTAAAAAAAGAGGTGCTATGGTATAATGGAAAGTGTAAAGTTAACTATACATATTGATAACGCATTATGCATATTATGACAAAAAAGCATCGTAAAGATGTTATCAAAAAAGCGGCGCAGTTACTCACAACGGCGCTTGACGCCGAAGGTAGAGAGCCACTTCTCTTTCTCGCTTCAGGGGGATCGGCGCAGGAGGTATTGGAGCAGATTGATCATCGGATCCTTGGAGAGCATATAACGCTGGGCGTTGTTGATGAACGATACGGCGTAGATAAAAACGATCAAAATTTCTATCAATTGACACAGACAGCGTTTGCACAGGCAGTACGTACCGCCGGTGGCACACTTTGTGACGCAGGAGTGGCTGAAGCGCGTGATGTCTTTCATGCGGGGGAGCTTCTTGCTCGCTGTATCTATGATTTTCGTTTGCGCTATCCGGACGCAACGATTATCACCCTTCTGGGCGTCGGGGTTGACGGACACACGGCAGGCATTATGCCATTTAATGATGATGCTGAGGTGTTTCGTTCGCTCTTTGTGGATACAGAAGCGTATGCCGTCGGTTATGATGCAAAAGATAAAAATGCTTTTCCACTGCGTGCAACGGTGACGTGCGCTTTTTTGGCGCAGGACGTTGATTATGCCGTTGTGTATGCCGTTGGTGCTGACAAAAAAGATGCGCTACACCGCGTTGTGCAAGAGGATGGATTGTTGCATGAGACGCCGGCGCGTATTTTCCATGCGATGAAGGATGTTGTCCTTTGTACAGATCAGCCCATCCAAGAAAAAACAATGACGATATAACACAAACAATATGCGACCACAGAATCTACACACAAAAATCTTCCTTGACAGCGGTGATCCACAAGACACCAGAGAAGTGCTGACATCTATCGGCTTTCTCGATGGGCAGACAACCAATCCAAGTTTGATTATCAAAAATCCAGAGGCACAGGAGCGCCTTGCGCGTGGCGCAAAGTTTACGCAAGATGAAGTGACGGCCTTTTACAAAAACGTGATTGCCGAGATTGTGGAGGTGCTTGGAGATCAATCAATTTCAATTGAAGTTTCAGCAGATCAATGCACGACGGCAGAAAGCATCATCAAGCAAGCACATGAAATGACGACTTGGGCAAAGCATCCGCATATCAAAATACCGATTACGCGGGAGGGCTTAAAAGCGGGGGAAATTCTTTCCCGTGAAGGCATTCACCTCAATTACACATTGAACTTTTCACAGCAACAAGCGGCGGCGGTACATGCTGCAACTCGCGGTGCAAAGAAGGAGCAAATCTATATCTCACCGTTTCATGGGCGATTGGATGATTATGGCGTGCGTGGCGCCGACGTCATCGCCAATATTGAAAAGATGTATCGTATCAATCATTCGCATGTGCAGGTACTTGTTGCCAGCGTGAGAGATTACGATACCTTTCTTTTTGCCATCGCTTCCAAGACGGATATTGTTACCGTCCCACGCAAAGTCCTCATGCAGTGGAAACAACATGCACTGCCCGTGCCGACAGAGCAAAAAGAGATTCATACTGACAGGGAGCTTGCACCACAGCCATATCAAGAGATTGACCTGCAACAACCGTGGGAACGATATAATATCCAACACGATCTCACCGATGCCGGAATCAAAACGTTTGTCGCAGATTGGAATAAAATCATTATAGACGGCGATGACAACAAGTAGTAAATGTATCATCCTTGATTTTGATCACACGCTTTTTAACACGACGCGTTATGTGGTAGCGCTTCGTGACCTTCTCCAAAAAGAGGGTATTACACATGAAGAATTTGATGAAAAACGGCACTATTTAAAAAGTTGTTGTCATTTGGTTGATATTGATACGTTTATTCAGCATCTTTCCGTGAGCGACAAAGCGCTTTTGCACGATGTTATCCATCGCTTTATCACAGAAAAGGCGGCATCGTTTGTCTTTGACGATGTAGAGGCATTTATCAATCATTACAAAGATGATTATGATTTTTTTATCATGACGCAGGGAGATCAAGAACTGCAGAGAGAAAAAATAACGCACAGCGCTATTGAGGGCATACGCGACATCATCATCACACGCGGACAAAAAGATGAAGCAATCGTCCCCGTGGTAAAAAAATATCGGGAACTACATTTTATTGATGATAAAACAAAGCATATTGTTGAGGTAAAATCTGCTTTTCCACACATCACAACATATCATCTTCAAAGACCGCACGACCATCCCTATGGCGATAAAAAACCATGTGTCTGTGCAGATTATGAAATCACAAATTTGACAACAACGACGATTGGCCACGATTGATAGGCGATGTCTCTCGACAAAACGATTAAAAAGTAGTATGGTATAAGCATTACATATAAGCGTTTCTTTATGAAAACGGACGTTTTTGTACAACAGCTTTTGGAAGATGCGGGCATTCGCGTTGGTGGCACGGCACCTTCCGATATCACGGTGCACGACGCACGCTTTTATGATCGCGTTGTGTCTTATGGTTCGCTTGGTTTGGGTGAATCATATATGGATGGTTGGTGGGATTGTGATGATTTGGCACGCTTTATTGAGCGTCTTCTCGTTGCAGGGATCCAAGAGCGTATTTATACGTGGCGTACAATGATTGGGCTTGCGCCACGTGTTGCCATGATGCGATTGAAGGACATTGGCGCACAGAGGCATGCACACAAGATTGGCGCTACGCATTACGATGTTGGCAATGATCTCTATCGGGCTATGCTGGATAAGCGTATGACGTATACGTGCGGATATTGGCGTGATGCAGAGGATTTGGATGCGGCGCAAGAGGCGAAGTTTGATTTAATTTGTCGTAAAATCGGATTGAAATCGGGGATGCGTGTTTTGGATATTGGTTGCGGATGGGGAAGCTTTATGAAATATGCGGCAGAGAAGTATGACGTATCGTGTGTCGGCGTGACGGTGTCAAAGGAGCAAATTTCTTTGGGAGAGAAATTGTGTCATGGGCTACCAGTTGAGTTTCGCTATGCTGATTATCGCGATATTGCCGGCGAAACGTTTGATCGCATTATTTCCATCGGCATGTTTGAACATGTCGGCGTTAACTACTACGAAACATTTTTTCGTAAAGCAAAGACATTGCTTCGTGATGATGGTTTGATGCTCCTACATACGATTGGCAATCACTACAACACACAGACAACGGATCCCTGGATTGACAAGTATATTTTTCCCGGTGGCGTCATCCCGTCTCTTGAGCAAGTGGCACGTGCTTTTGAGTTGCATTTTGTGATGGAAGACTGGCATAATTTCGGAGCTGACTATGCGCGAACACTGCATGCGTGGCATGACAATGTTTCCGGTGCATGGGATGAACTCGCCACAAAAAACCCAAAATACACAAAGCAATTTCAACGGATGTGGCGATACTACCTTCTCTCTTGCGCCGGTAGTTTTTCTGCGCGCCACATTCAATTATGGCAGATTGTTTTGAGTCCACATGGTGTTCCGGGTGGGTATCATAGTGTGCGATAGACATGAGAGAATTGAGCATCAGGGAAGTGGGGTATGAGTGACATCGTAAAAGTCGGTTACAAAAACAGCAACATATTATTTTGTCAAGAGGAGACACACTCTTTACAAGGGAGATAAAGTACTGTATGATTGATAATCAATACAAACTAATGGCTTTTTATGGTATCTTCTAAGCGCTCTGTGAAGCGTCACGCTCCCGAAAAAAACAATCATATTGTCGTAACCGGTGCGCGTGTCCATAATCTCAAAAATATCTCGACGACCATTCCGCGTGATGCAATGAGTGTCATCACCGGCCTCTCCGGCAGTGGAAAAAGCTCGCTTGCATTTGACGTGATTTACGCTGAGAGTAATCGGCGCTATATGGAAAGTCTTTCAACGCATGCGCGCACACTAATGGGTGTGATGACCAAGCCCGATGTAGACAAGATCGAAAATCTCTCTCCGGCGATTGCCATTGACCAAAAAAGCATTAGTCGCAGTGTGCGTTCCACTGTCGGCACAATGACGGAAATCTATGACTATTTGCGTATCCTCTTTGCGACGATTGGTGTGCCACATTGTCCGGAAACGGGGCGTCCGCTTTATCGCAAGAGCGCCCAAGATATCGTGCAAGAACTCACAGAACTTTCCGATGGTACCTGTGTCACGATTTTTGCGCCAATTCTCGAGGGCGCAACGGGTGCGCGCACGGCAATCAATGCTATTCGTGCCGATGGCTATGCGCGCGTACGCTTTAATGGCAAAGTGATGACAACACATGATGCGCATTTGTTGAGCGAAGAAGACGTCGCTGTCAATCTGGAAGTGCTTATTGACCAGTTTGAGCAGGATGAACACGACCCCGATGTGGAGCGTATTGCCGACAGTGTGGAGACGGCAATGAAATTGAGTGGTGGCAGTGTCATCGTTGTTGTTGACAAAGAAGAGCAACGCTATAGTAGAGATTACTACTGCAAAGAATCGGGTTTCCGCATGCAAGAAATCACACCGCGCCATTTTTCTTTTAATAATCCGGATGGCGCATGTCCCGCCTGTGATGGTATCGGTACCAAAAATGAAATTGATCCGGATCGAATCATTCCCAACAAGAAGCTTTCCATTGCTGAGGGCGCAATTCATATGTGGAGTAAGACAACGCTCAATGAGGGGCGCATTGATCGCAATATGCAACAGCTTGTTGATGTGGCAAAAAAATATCATTTTTCATTGACAACGCCGGTCCATAAACTCTCAAAAGCGCAACGAGCGTTTATCCTTTTTGGCGTGCCGATTTACAAAAACCAATCCACACAACGTGATTTTCAGGGTGTGATTCCACTACTTGAGAAAAAGTATCGTGAAGCAAAAAGCGATCATATGCGCAAAGAGTTGGAAAAGTATATGACAAAGCGCGTCTGTCCGCAGTGTCACGGCAAACGTCTCGCACAACAATATCTCAGTGTCACAGTAAATAACAAAAGCATCGATCAGTATGTTGACGTTTCTTTGCCGGAGTTTCTTGTCATGATTGACGACCTTGAGACGACAAAAAAAATCTCCAAGAACGACCGCACGCTCATTGCACCGCTTGTCAAGGAAATGCGAACACGTACGGAAGCGTTGATTGATGTCGGCGTGGGCTATCTGACCATTGGGCGCTCCAGTCATACATTGTCTGGCGGTGAAGCACAGCGCATTCGTCTTGCCGTGCAGATAAAATCCGACCTCACGGGCGTCATCTATGTCCTTGACGAGCCGACAACGGGATTGCATAGTCGCGATACCCTCCGGCTTATAAAAACAATGAAACAATTGCAAGAGGCGGGCAATACGCTTATCATTGTTGAACACGATGGTGAAGTTATGCGCGCCGCAGATTGGATTGTAGACATGGGACCGGGTGCCGGTGAAGAGGGTGGAGAGGTTATTTTTGCCGGTACGTATAAGAAACTTCTTGCAAGCGGTGTAGAAACAGGGCAGTATCTCGCAGGCAAAAAACACGTAAGCAACAAAAAAACATTCCGTAAAGGCAATGGCAAAAAAATCACCATCAAAGGTGCAACGGAGCATAACTTAAAAGAGATTACCGTTGGCTTTCCCCTCGGGCTTTTTACGGTTGTGTGCGGTGTTAGTGGCAGTGGCAAAAGCACATTGGTCAACGGCATTCTCGCGCCGGAGCTGGCACGTACATTTCATCGTGCACAAAAAGAATCCGGTGCACATAAAAGCATCACCGGCATGAAAAATGTCAATAAGGTCGTGATGATTGACCAAACGCCGATTGGACGCACACCACGTTCCAATGCGGCGACGTATACCGGTGTTTTTGGACATATACGCGAGTTGTTTGCGCAAACGGACCTTGCACGAGAAAAGGGTTATAGCTCTGCGACGTTTAGTTTTAATATGCGTGGTGGTCGTTGCGAAGTGTGTCAGGGCGATGGCATGACAAAAGTGGAAATGCATCTTCTGCCCGACATGTATGTTTCCTGTGAATCGTGTAAAGGGACGCGGTACAATGAGAAAACACTTTCGGTCTTGTACAATGGTGCAAATATCGCCGATGTGCTTGATATGAGCGTTTCCTATGCGCATACCTTTTTCAAAAATCATCGTCTTATCGCAGAAAAACTCCAAACGATGGAAGATGTCGGACTGGGGTATCTGCGCCTTGGTCAAAATGCAACACATCTCTCCGGTGGCGAAGCGCAACGCATCAAGCTTGCCACAGAGCTGGCACGCAAACAAACAGGCAAGACGCTCTATATCCTTGACGAGCCGACAACGGGACTGCACTTCAAAGACACACAGCGGTTGTTGCAGGTATTGGATGCCCTTGTGGAAAAAGGGAATAGCGTGATTGTCGTGGAGCATAACGTCGACGTGATTAACCATGCGGATTGGGTGATTGAATTGGGGCCGGACGGTGGTGAAGAAGGCGGGTATGTGCTCTTTGAAGGCACACCGCAAAAACTCAAAAAAAATAAAAAGAGTCCAACGGCAAAGTTTTTGTAAGAAATCCATTTGGGGAGGAATAATGATATAGCAGTGCTGGTACTATGAATACGCGAGATACCATTCTTTTGCGCAATATTATTGCAACGATTACATATTACGATGTGCTTGATTTTCCTATGACGGCGTTTGAGATTTGGCGTCATATGGTGTATGCTCCGGCGCAACAACAACAGTCGGATGTGTGGACGTTGGGAGATGTTTGTGCCGTCATGCACGGAAACGACATAAAAACGTTTGTAGAGGAAGATCAAGGGTTTTATGTTCTCAGAGGTCGCAAACAACTTATCAAAAAACGCCAACGGCGCGATCTCCTTTCCACAAAAAAGATTAAAAAACTACGACGCTATGTTTTTTGGCTTCGCGTCGTCCCCTTTGTGCGTATGATTGCATTGACGGGGCGATTATCATATAAAAACGGTGATGATGATAGCGACTTGGATGTTCTTGTTGTTTGTGCGCATGGACACATCTGGATGGGACGTTTTTTGATGACGATGATGACACAGTTTATGGGCGTGCGCCGTCATGGAGATAAGCACGCTGATCGCGTGTGTCTGAATTATTACATTACGGACGCATCCTTGGAGGTGCCCACCAAGGATCTTTATGCCGCTCATGAGTATAGTTTTATCACACCGCTTTATGGACGTGATGTCTTTGTGCGGTTTATGAAAGAAAATCAATGGATTAAAGAATACAAACCACAGTACGTCGTGCATGATGCCGTAGGCGAACGATGCTTAGACGAGCAACCGTTGCTGTTGTTAGTACGGCGTAGCGCTGAGGTTTTGTTGGGTGGTTCGTGGTTGGAACGTCTGATGCGCACCGTGCAACAAAAAAAAATAACAGCAAATCCAAAGACGCAGTATCCGGGAGCAATCATCATAGCAACGGATGGATGTCTGACCTTTTTGCCCAAACCGCATGGCCCCCGTGTCTTTGAAGAATATCAAAAACGTTTCGATGCCTTGGAGCTCCCGTGGCGCGTATAGTCTTTTGTCATGTGTATCATTTCTTTTATTAGCAAACACGATGAAATTTTTTATAAAAACAGTTTTATTTGGCACGATTCTTTTTTCGCCGTTTTCGACACAGCAATCGCTGGCACAGCAAGCCCTTGCGCCAGAGTATCCAATGCAGATTGTTGGGGAGTCAATGGTGCCATACGGATTTTTGCCCGGTGATATCGTTTACCCAAAACAGCAGAGTGCACACGTGGGCGATATCGTTGTCTTTTCTTGTCACAAGAGTGGTTGTCAGGGCAATTACATCAAAAAACTAACACAAAAACGTGGCGCGTGTTACTGGGTGGAGGGTCGTCGTGATATGTGGGTAGATGATACGGGACAGAAAAAGATTTCCATTGACTCACAGACGCTCTTTGGTTGGCTCTGCGATGACGAGATCATCATTCACGGTGTCGTTGTGTAGCATTATTATAATAGTCCCAGTTCGGTTTGTTGCTCTTCGCTCATCATGCCGGGATGCCAG
>CAZMCZ010000006.1:0-2321 GCA_964565145.1 uncultured Pseudobdellovibrionaceae bacterium
ATGCTTGCCGTTTTGGCGGCGTTTGGCCAAGCGCTTGGCTGGGCCATCAAAAAGAGCGCCCTGGAAAACAAGGGGCTTAATCATTCACTCGGTGCTGTAGCCTTCGTGGTTGCAGGTGGGTTATTTTTTGCGCTGTATGCCGTTATGGGTGTTCCGGCGCATACGAGTCAGACATTCTGGCTGGCGGCAGGTGGCGTTATCGCGCTTAATATCGTTGCTGTCTGGGCAATGTACCGCGCACTTGATTCAGGGATTGATTTTAGCACGCTCATGCCGTTTATGGCGCTAACGTCAATTGCCGTGGTGCCGGTGGAGTATCTTATTCGTGGCGTCTTGCCACATCCGATGCAAATTATCGGTATCATCATCGTTGTCATGGGTGCAGTTATTTTTAGCATGCGTCCGTGGCAACGTGAAGAAGTGCACGGTATTGGGTATTTCGCCATCACGATGGCGTGTTCCTCTGTTGCGCCGGCGCTAATGGCTGTTGCAGTGCAGACATCACAATCGGCATTGTTCTCGGCCGGCGTGTTTCACATCGGCATCGCCGGAGGGTTTTTTATCCTCGTTATCCTTGCACGGGAAACGGCGGTGTGGAAATCCATGTCACACATAAAAGTGCGACAGGTGCTGGGCGTGATGATTCTTGCCGGCGTTGTGATCGCCCTAGTGGAAAATGGTCCGGCAACCGTCGCGCTGAAGTATGCAAGCGCAAGCGAAGTTTTTGCGCTTAAGCGATTGATGCCGTTGTTTGCCATGGCTATTGGTTATTGGTATTTTCATGAGCGGCAGTTGACAGCGCAGAAAGTTCTTGGTGCGCTGGCAATGGTGGCGGGATCCGCTATCATTGTGTGGTTCCACTGACATTACACATCTCATTTATCCCCGTAGGACGCGTGCCTATGGGGATTTTTATTTGACAAAGATTTGATGTGTGCTATAATGGGGACATCGTTACAGAGGGGATGGAGATGCGGATTTTTCGGAAATCCCATTTTTTTTATCTCAAATTTATTATTAATTTCATATAAAGAATTTATTATGGCAGAGTCAAATTCATTTGGAGATTTTGCGGGAGCAATGAATGCCCTTGCGGAAGAAAAAGGCATTGATCGCGATGAGTTGTTTTCTACGGTGGAAGCCGCTCTTGGTGCTGCGTATAAGAAGGAGTATGGAGAGCGTGGACAGAATGTTCGTGCCGAGCTTAATGCTACGAGTGGTGATATGAAGTTTTGGTTGGTGAAGGAGGTTGTCGATGAGACGACGCGTGAGTTTGTGGATCCGGAAGCGGAAACCGCTGAAGACGCGGACAAAAAAGACACAACGGCGTCTCCCAAAAGTAATGCTTCAAACAAAGAGCAAGAAAAGGAAGAGCGCGAGGGCGCAGATGAGGGAGAGGATGATGACGTAGAAGAAAAACTGCCACGATTTAATCCGCAACGCGACATCACACTGGAAGACGCACTGAAGCGTGATCCGGATATCGCCGTTGGTGATACGATTGAAGAGGAGCTTCCCGCATATACGGACTTTGGTCGTGTCGCAGCGCAGACGGCAAAGCAAGTAATCATCCAGCGCGTTCGTGAGAGTGAGCGTGAGGCAATGTACAATGAGTACAAGGAAAAAGAAGGTGAGATTGTCAATGGAACGGTGCAACGCATTGAGGGTCGGATGGTTTTCGTTGATTTGGGGAAGTCTATCGGTGTTCTTTTTCCGCGAGAGCAGGTACGTGGTGAGCATTATGATATCGGGCAACGCATCAAAGTTTACATTGAGAGTGTGGAGCTTGACCCGCGCGGTCCCGGCATTAAACTGTCACGCGTGCATCCGGAGATGGTGCGTCGTCTTTTTGAAATGGAAGTCCCGGAGATTTTTGCCGGTACGGTGGAAATTAAGAGCATTGCACGGGAAGCCGGAAGCCGGAGCAAGATCGCCGTCTACACGGAAGACGAAGACATCGATCCCGTTGGCTCTTGTGTTGGGCAAAAAGGCATGCGTGTGAACGCTGTGATTGATGCACTTGGCGGAGAAAAAATTGATATCATTGAATGGGATGATGACACGGAACATTTCATCGCGGCGGCACTTGCGCCGGCAAACGTGCTTTCTGTGGAACTGGATGAAGAAAACCGTCGTGCTCGTGTTGTCGTGCCCGATGATCAACTCTCCCTTGCCATCGGTAAGCGTGGACAGAATGTTCGTTTGGCTGTAAAACTTACCGGATGGGATCTGGATGTGGAAAGCGAAAGCGGAGAGGGCTCTGATCGCAATAGCACACAAGAGAACGAAGGAGATTCTGATGCTACAGAAAATACGCAAGA
>CAZMCZ010000006.1:2421-5655 GCA_964565145.1 uncultured Pseudobdellovibrionaceae bacterium
GATAGAGAAGACGTAAGCGCTGATGACGGTGAGGATGCTACGGAAGAAGGGTCAACAGAGCACGACGCAGAAGATAAAGAGGATACAACAGCATCTGACAGCGCATCACAAAAGCAGGATGATGATGCGCATGAAGAGGTTTCCACTGAGGAGGAAGACGCCGAAGAAACAGCAGATGATGAAATAGAAACAGAAGACATTACGCAGGAGCAGAAGGAGCAGAAAAAATAATTTTTTTGCAACGTTTAAAAAATATATTCTAATTATTAACACTACACACTATGAATATGTGGCATGATATCTCTCGTGGAGAGAACGTACCGGAGGAAATCAATACGATTATTGAAATCCCAAAAAACTCGCTCAATAAATATGAGATTGACAAAAAGACCGGTTTGATCGCGCTTGACCGCGCAAATTATTCGTCTCATCCTTATCCTTTTGATTATGGCTTTGTGCCACAGACGCTATGGGATGACGGCGATGCGCTTGACGTGATTGTCCTTACGACATTTCCACTTGCCGTGGGTATCCTCGTGCGCGTACGTCCGGTGGGGATTATGGAGATGATTGACGGTGGTGAATCCGATTACAAAGTCATCGGTGTGCCCGTGGATGATAAGCGATGGGAAGATGTGCAGACGCTTGATGATGTCAATCAACACGCGCTCAAAGAATACGTTCATTTTTTTGAGACATATAAAGAGCTCAAAAAGGGCGAAAAAGGCGAGGTCGTGATTAACGGATACAAAGGAAAAGAGGATGCCGTCGCTGCCATTGAAAAGGGCATCCGACTTTATGATGAGAAATTTGGCAAGAACTAGAAGTGTTTTGCTGTGCGCATAATAACATAAGAAGAGATCATGTATACAATTGATAAAAAAGATAATGAGGCCGTCATTCATTTTACGTTGCCCTGGGATGAGATTAAGGCGTCGTATGAGGAAGCGATTGCCGATGCTGCAAAAAATGTCACGGTGAAAGGCTTTCGGAAGGGACATGTGCCCAAAGATGTTGCAAAAGAGCAAGTGGACCGTGCACGCATTCTTTCCGATGTCGTTGATGACGCATTGCGCAAAGAATATTATGCAATGGCACAAAAAGAAGATGTGAAATTGGCAGGCGCACCAGAAGTGCAGGTCAAAAAACTCGCCGAGGGCAATGATGTAGAAGTGGAGATGCGCGTAGCATTAATTCCGGAAATCACGTTGCCAAAAGACTGGAAAAAAATCGTGCAAAAAACAATCAAAGAACAGGCTTCTGAAAAAAAGGTCATTGATGACAACGACGTTGATCGAGAAGTGAAGCACCTTGCTGAATCACGTACAGAGCACATCCCTGTGGAGCGTGCCGCTGCCGATGGTGATCATGTGAAGATTGACTTTACGGTAAAGCAAGACGGTGTCGTGATTGAAGGTGGTGCAAGTAAGGACCATTCTTTGGTACTGGGTAAAGGAGCGTTTATCCCCGGCTTTGAAGAGAATGTGATTGGCATGAAGGCGGGAGAAGAAAAAACATTTGACCTGCAATTTCCCAAGGACTATCATGCAAAACACCTTGCCGGCAAGAAGGCGACATTTGCCGTTAAATTGAATGCCGTAGAAGAGCGCAAAACACCAAAAGTTGATGATGCGTTTGCGCGCTCAACGGGCAAAGATATCAAAGACCTCGCAATGCTCAAAAAGAACATTCGCGAAGGGATGGAAGCAGAACAAAAACAACAAGCAGAAGAGTCACTGCGAACGGCTCTTTTGGACGCGTTGACACAAAAGATTGACGTAGAGCTTCCACAGAGCATGATCAAAGAAGAGCTTGCGCGCATGGTGGGAGAAATGGAACAACAAATTCAGATGAGCGGGATGACGTTTGATGACTATCTCGCAAAGATGGGAAAGACGCGGGATGACCTTGAAAAAGAATGGACGCCACAGGCACGTAAGCGTATTCTCTCGGCATTGGTCCTTGAGAAACTTGGAGAGGAATTGGAGATTAAACCGCAGAGTGATGAAATTGAGGCGGAGATGAATAAGACCTTGGCAATGTACAAGGGTGTTGCCGATATTGAGAAACAATTAGACATGAAGCAACTCTATAATTACACACAAGGCGTTTTACGTAACAAAAAAGTCTTTGAGGAATTGCTCAAAATGTAGGACGTCATTTGTAAGACAACGTTTATGACTGAAGAACAAAACAACTATCTCATCCCAACCGTCATTGAAAAATCAGGTTATGGTGAGCGTGCGTATGACATCTATTCTCGTCTTTTGAAAGACCGCATCATCTTTTTGGGTAGCGGTATCGATGATGGTGTTGCCAATACGATTATCGCACAATTACTCTTTCTGACGGCGCAGGATGCCAAAGAAGACATTACGCTCTATGTGAATTCGCCGGGAGGCTCGGTATCAAGCGCGCTTGCGATCTATGATACGATGCAACACATTGCGCCGGATGTGCGTACGACGTGTATCGGCATGGCGGCGAGTGCCGGAGCGTTCCTCCTTGCGTCCGGCGCACCGGGGAAGCGTACCATTCTTCCGCATGCTGAAGTGATGATTCATCAACCACTTGGTGGCATGCAGGGACAGGCAAGTGATATCGATATCCATGCGCGCCACATTCTCAAAACACGGGACACGCTTAACAAACTTCTTGCCAAACACACAGGCAAAAGCATCAAAGACATCGAAAAAGATACCGATCGGGATAACTTTCTCAGCGCAAAGGAGGCTGTGAAGTACGGTCTTGTTGATAAAATCGTGAAGTAGTTTTGTGGCAAGTGGCAGAGGACGAACAGGCTTTACGAGTGAACGATGATCATTTTATTTGCGGACTGCAAAACTATTATGGTGAGGTGATAGAGAGAACTTTTGCAAAGAATTTACTAAAAATAACGTGCCGGATTTATGGTGAAAATGCTAAAAAAAGATATTCACGTTTCACATATGCAAACACCTGAAAATAAGTATGTGAAATTTTATCGATATATCGTTGAATTAAAAAAGTTATATCGACAAGGATGGATCAAAAAAGGGGATTTGTCAGTTGATAAGGTTGAGAGCGTTGGAGACCATATGTTTTCTACAGCGCTATTTGCATTACTTATTTTACTTGAGGAAAGAAAAGATCTAGATGCTCCTTGTGTTATTTTTATGTTGCTTCTCCATGATGTTGCAGAAAGTCTTGTGGGAGACATAACACCACATGATGGTGTGTGCACGGAAGAAAAAT
>CAZMCZ010000006.1:5755-18248 GCA_964565145.1 uncultured Pseudobdellovibrionaceae bacterium
ATTTTTCTTTATGTCTTTTTGTAAAGGGGGCGTTTTTAGAGAGGTAAAACATATTTGTAAACAGTTTTCTTTATAAGAACATTAAAAAAGAAGTTGTTATAAAAATGATGGAGATATTATCGCAGAACGGAGAGAAGGCTTTCTCCTTGCATGTCTTCCGGCTTGCGAAGTTCCATGATTTCTAAAATCGTTGGCGCAACATCGGAGAGCAGTCCTTGAATTTCTGTTTGCTCACGCGCAATAACTTCCGGACTTTTTTGTCTGTGGTTGGTCGGTGTGACATACCATAGGGGAATTGGACTGGCATTGTGTTTGGTGTCTACTTTTCCGGTGTGTGGGTCGTGCATGACCTCCACGTTGCCATGGTCAGCGGTAATGAGTAATTGTCCACCGTGGGCAAGTGTTGCCTTAATCACTTTTGCAAGGCAGACGTCTAGGACGGCGATGGCTTTTTTTGCCGCTTCTTCATTGCCGGTATGTGCAACCATATCGGCATTTGCGTAGTTTACGAGGATGAAATCATAGTCTTTTTCTGTGATATTTTTGATGAGTTTTTCTGTGATTTCGTAGGCGCTCATCTCCGGCTTTTCATCAAAGCGATCTACGGCTGGCGAAGGAACAAGAATGTGGTCCTCATTTTCAAATGGTTCTTCGGCGCCACCATTAAAGAAATAGGTAACGTGGGCGTATTTTTCTGTTTCTGCAATGCGCAGTTGTTTGCGTTTGTGCTGTGCGAGGATTTCGCCAAGGGTGTTGTGAATTTCTTCCGGTGGAAAGGCGACATGGACGGGAAGGCTATCTTCATACTCTACCATTGTCACAAAATATGTATCAAGCATCTTTCCTCTTTTGAATTTTGTAAAGCCGGGCAGTGTGAATGCCTTGGTAAGTTCTCGCGCGCGATCTTCTCGGAAGTTAAAAAAGATTACGCTGTCACCGTCTTTGATGGTGGTGCGCGGTGTCTTGTTATCATCACTGACGATAATGGGTTCTAGATATTCATCGGTGATACCGGCGTCATAGGAGTCCTGAATCGCTTGAAGCGGGTCTGTGGTGAGTGCGCCTTTGGCATGAACGAGCATATTGTAGGCCTTCTCGATGCGGTCCCAGTTGTTGTTGCGATCCATAGCCCAGTTGCGTCCGATGAGCGTTGCAATTTTTCCCGTTCCAATAGAAGCACATTCTTCTTGAATTTGTTTGATGACATGATCGCCGGCGGCTTTTTGAAAGGAGTCACGGCCATCGGTAAAAAGATGGAGGTAGACGTTTGCAACACCGTGTTGCTTGGCAAAGCGCAGAAGCGCATAGAGATGATCTCTGCTCGCATGGACGGCCCCGTCTCCCACAAGCCCCATGAGATGTAGCGCGCCGGATGTTTGTAGTGCATTTTGCGCTGCATTGGTCAATGCTTCATTGCTCGAGAAGCTTCCATCTTGAATTGCAAGAGAAATGCGAGGAAGGTTTTGATAGATGATGCGTCCGGCGCCCATGGTCATATGGCCCACCTCACTGTTGCCCGGCTCGCCCCATGGCAGACCGACAGAAATCCCCGATGCTTGCAGAGCAACCATGGGATAATTTTTGTTGAGGATATCAAATGTTGGCAGGGAGACTTGATTTATGATATTCTCCGGTGAGTCAGAAAGTCCCCAACCATCAAGAACAATAAGGACGACAGGCTTGATCATTATTTTTGTTTATGTTTGAAATCGTAGCGTTTATAAAACCATTGTACCACTGGTCGCACTTTTGACAAAGAGGGCATGGTGCGCTATGATGAAAGAGTAATTATTGATGAACTTTCTGAAGATCAGATTTTTCGGCAGGCAAGAGCAGTATTGACGTCTTTTTTTGTAGTGTATAATGATATTTCATGTGAGAGAAAAAAGGAAGAAATTGGTAGAATAAGAGATTACCGTGATTAATACACAGGACATCACTGTGTGGATCCCCTTGTTTGGAAAGCGTTATTGTTGCGTTACGAGGGATGTGCACTTGCTTTTTTGCAGAAATTCTGCGCTTTGTGAAAGAAAACTATTATGAATATAATCGTTGTCGGCAGTATCATTTTTGCGGTCGTTTTTGGTGTTTTTGTCGGATATGTTATTCGTCAGCGCATTGCCAAAAAACACGTAGACACCGCCGAAGGACAGGCGGAGAAATTGCTTGCTCAGGCAAAAGTGAAAGCTCAGGATACGCTTCTTGATGCAAAGAAAAAAGCCACAGAGGTGCTTTCTGACGTGGAAAAGGACGTCAAAGAGCGCACGAGTGAGATCCGTGAAGAAAAGAAGCGCCTCGAAAAACGTGAGGAAGCCATGGATAAACGTTTTGATGAGATTGAAAATGCGCGCAAAGCACTTGAACAAAAGGCCATGAAAGTAAAAGCTGCGCGCGATGAAGCGGTTGCGTTGCGAGAACAACAGATGCAACGCCTGGAAAAAATCGCCGACCTTACACAGGACCAAGCAAAAAAGGCATTGCTTCAGCTCACCGAAGAGCAAGCACGTGATGATTTTGCGCTTCGCATTGCAAAACTACAACGCAAAGATGAAGAGGAGTGGGAAAAAGAATCGCGTAATATTATGACGCAAGTCATTCAGCGGTACTCTCGCTCACACGCGGCAGAAGTTATGACGAGCACATTAACCATTCCCAATGAAGAAGTCAAAGGAAAAATTATCGGCAAAGAAGGACGCAATATCCGTTCTTTTGAGCGCGCAACGGGCGTGGAGTTGATTGTGGATGAATCGCCGGAGACGATTATTATCTCCGCGTTTGACCCGGTGCGTCGTGAAATTGCAAAAATCGCGCTGGAAAAGCTCATTGAAGATGGACGTATTCATCCTGCAAAGATTGAGGAGATAACACTATGGGCGGAAAAAGAAATTGATAATCGTATCCGTGAGGCGGGTGAGGCTGCCGCTTATGAAGTGGGACTTGCCGGTCTTGACCCAAAACTTCTCTACATTCTCGGACGGTTACGTTATCGTACAAGCTTTAAGCAAAATGTCTTGTTGCATTCTCTTGAGGTGTCGTATCTGGCGGGAGCAATCGCCGCGGAAGTCGGTGGTGATGTAAAAAGTGCGCGTATGGCCGGGCTCTTTCATGACATTGGCAAGGCCGTTGATCATGAAGTGCAGGGGACGCATGTGGAAATCGGTATAAAAATCTTGGAAAAGTTTGGCATTGATGAAAAGGTTATTTTGGGGATGCGGTCTCACCATGATGAATATCCTTATGCAACGCCGGAAGCGTTTATTGTGACGGCAGCGGATGCGCTTTCCGCAGCACGTCCTGGCGCACGCAAAGACACCGTAGACAACTATATCAAGCGCCTTGAAGAGCTTGAAGCCGTCGTCAATGGTTTTGACGCTGTTGAGAAATCTTATGCAATCCAAGCGGGGCGTGAGGTGCGTGTCTTTGTCAATCCTGAGGCGACGGATGACTTGGGCGCACAAAAACTTGCGCGTGAAATCGCCGACAAGATTGAAGAGGAATTGAAATATCCCGGCGAGATCAAAATCAATGTTTTGCGTGAGACACGGTCTATCGAGTTTGCGCGATAAACGACGTATCGTCGCTATTTTCACAATGCGCGTCCATTTTTTCCCTTTTACGGTAGGATTTTTGAGAAGAAATGCCATAAGAACTGTGGATAACTCATATTTGCCTTATCTAAGGGGATATGTTTACAATGAGTACGTTGAACAAATAATTGTTAACTAATTATAAAACTAGAAAGGACGGTGAAAAGAATATGGCAAAACTAACAAAAGGAGATGTTGTGGCAGCTGTTGCCGCAAAGACTGATATGTCTAAAGCTGAGGTAGCACGTGTTGCTGATGCAATGATTGAAGAAATCACATCACAACTTGCTTCTCGTAACGAGGTGGCATTTACAGGTTTTGGAACATTTAGCACATCTGATCGTGCTGCACGACAAGGTGTTAATCCTGCAACAGGAGAAAAAATCCAAATCGCTGCAACGGTTGTACCAAAGTTTAAAGCGGGTAAAGGACTCAAAGATGCTGTCAAGGCGTCAATGTAGACCGCATTCTCTCATTTAGTACGAGAAACAAAAAAACTGCATACCGGGTGATGCAGTTTTTTGTTTGCTATAATAGATATATGAAAAAAAGCATTATCATCATGCAGTGCGTCATCTTTTTTAGCGGATGCGCACTGCAAAAAGAAACCACCATCACACCCACACATCATACCAACGATGCGCGCGTTGCAGTAGTAGAAAAACCGCATCCACACAGTGCGCCTTCACCGGCATCAAAAAACGATGTTACGCCCGCACCAAACGTGCACGAGGCATTGGTATCGTGGGGACACAGAGAAGCACAGCGCTCCAAAAGTGATATCGATACGGTCATCATTCATAGCGTCTATAATCCGTTTGACAACAAAAAACACGCGCTTGCAGACGTGCTTGAGATTTTTAAAGGGTATCATGTCGCGCCACATTACATCATTGAGCGTGATGGGACGATTAACCGTCTCGTGAAGGAAAAGGATATCGCATGGCATGCCGGGCGCTCTCGCGTACCGGATGGACGGACCAATGTAAATGATTTTGCAATAGGCATTGAGATGATTAATGCGCTTGATGATACGTATACGGATGCGCAGTACCGCGCCTTGCGCGCACTGTTGGAAGACATTAAACGTCGCTATGACATTAAGTACATTCTTGGGCATGATGAGATTGAGGTGCATGATCCGTGGAACTTTGATTGGAGCACGATTAATGATTTGCGACATGAACCGCGATAAGATTTACAAAAAACACCATGTAGAGCACGTATGCGATGCAATGGATGATTTTTGCGGAAAAACGGCACGGATCACAATGTAAAAAGGATTTACGATAACAATATGTACACGATTGTAATGGCTTTGAAAGAACAAGACGTCAAACTTTCTCTCTTGCGTGATGAGGATGTTTTGGCTGGAGATGCATGGGTTGACAAGAATGATTTGCTTGAGCAGTTTTTTGTACGTCTGGATGTATTGCTAAAAAGTAACGGTCTTTCTTTGGAAAATGTTGACTATTATACGCTTCAAACAGAGAATCCCACAGGTTATACAACAACACGCATCGCGCAAACAATTATAAACACCCTCACCTTTGCACACAAAAAGAGCGCACAAGCGAAAAAAAGTGCTCAATCTGTGGATAAATAGCAAAAAGACCCTATTTTGCTCCCAAAAAGAGAATGACTTTCCCTTTTTATGCCCTTGACAAAAAAGAAGGAGTGGATTAATATAGTGAGTACTGAAAAATAATCCACTTTTATCGATATGCTTTGTCTGATCATCAGCCAAAAAACATGTCAAGGGGGATGCGTACAGCACACATTTTTCTCACAATTTTAGATCGCTAATCAATTTAAATTCCATCTCAAGAATCCCTTCGTTGCAAGGAGGTTCTGATGGGACGTCTTTTTATGTCCAATGATACAAAGGCCTTAAAGGTGAAGGATACATTTTCTCCATCATCATCGCTTGCCAAGCGAAAATTTTTTAAGAAACAACTTGCCGTTTCACTGCCAAACCTCATTGAAGCGCAGACACGCTCCTATGATTGGTTTTTGGAGAAGGGGTTGCAGGAATTGCTTGATGAGTTTAATCCGGTTACGGATTTTGTCGGGAAAGATTTGGAACTCTCTATTTCAGATTATTTTCTCGATGAGCCAAAGTTTGATGAGCGCACCTCACGAGAAAAAAACGTCTCTTATGAAGCGCCACTGCGCGCAACGGCAAAATTGACGTTAAAAAAGACCGGTGAAGTGCGTGAACAAGAAATTTACCTTGGTGACTTCCCGCTCATCACCGATCGCGGGACATTTATCATTAACGGCGTAGAGCGCGTTATCGTCTCACAGCTGACACGTAGCCCCGGTGTCTTTTTTTCGATGGCCTATCAAAAGGGTAAGAAGCTCTTTGGTGCAAAGATTATTCCCAATCGTGGCGCGTGGCTTGAATTGGACGTTGATCGTGATGGCGTGATTCATGTGAAGATTGATCGTAAGCGTAAACTACCCGTTACAACGCTTTTGCGCGCTTTTGGCTATGAAAAAGACGAGGACATTAAGGCGCTATTTGATGATGTGGAGATTTTGGAGACAGATTATATACAAAACACCCTTGATAAAGACACGACAAAAACGCGCGGTGAAGCATACATCGAAGTCTATAAGCGTATTCGTCCGGGCGATCTCGCAACAGAGGACAATGCAAAGCAGATGATTGATGCGATGTTTTTTAGCTTTGATCGCTATGATTTTGGTGCCGTTGGTCGCTATCGCCTTAACCAGCGCCTACAAGTAGAAAAAGAAAACACAGAAGAAAATCGTGTCTTGACACATGATGACCTTATTTTGATTTTGAAAGAATTGATTCGCATGAGCAATGATCCGCTTGCCGTTGCCGATGATATCGATCATCTGGGCAATCGTCGCGTGCGCGGTGTCGGTGAGCTCATCCAAAACAAGATTCGCGTTGGCTTTGCGCGCATGGGACGCAATATCAAAGACCGCATGAGCACCTGTGATCTCGATACGGTTGTTCCGGGACAGATTATCAATTCACGTCCCGTCGCCGCGGCTATTAAAGAGTTTTTCTCTCGCTCACAGCTTTCACAATTTATGGATCAGGTTAATCCTCTTGCAGAGCTGGAGCATAAGCGTCGTTTGAGTGCGCTTGGTCCCGGTGGTTTGACACGTGAGCGTGCCGGCTTTGAAGTGCGTGATGTGCATCACTCACACTATGGTCGCATTTGTCCCGTTGAGACGCCGGAAGGTCCAAACATCGGACTTGTCGGGCATTTGGCAACATACGCACGCATCAATGACTATGGTTTTTTGGAGACACCGTATTTCACCGTCAAAAAGGAAGTAAAAAATACAGAGAAAGCGCTTGTCGGACGTATTCTCGCCGAGGGCATTGCCGATGTACGTAAGGGGACAAAGATAACGGCAAAAGAAGCAAAAAAGATTGCAAAAGACAAAAGCATCAAAACCGTGCCGGTTGTGCCGTTTGTGGATGATCAGATTGAGTACATCAATGCGACCGTAGAGGACCGCGCAACAATTGCACATGCCGGTATCACATTGGATGATGACCGTAATATCACAGATACGATGATTGATGCGCGCGTGCACGGACATCCGGATATGGTTTTTGCTGCGGAAGTGGATTATATGGATGTTTCGCCAAAACAGGCGATTTCCGTTGCGACGTCACTAATTCCTTTCCTTGAGCACGATGATGCAAACCGCGCGTTGATGGGGTCAAACATGCAACGGCAAGCCGTTTCTTGTGTGAAGCCCGATTCTCCCATTGTGGGAACGGGGATTGAGGATAAGGCGGCGGCTGATTCCGGTCAGGCTGTTATGGCGCGACAGAGCGGGACGGTCTTGGAAGTGGATGGTGGCCATATCGTTGTTGAGGAAGCACCACAAAAAGGACAAAAGAAAAAATTTAAACGAGAATATGTTTTGCAGACGTTTGCAAAATCCAACGCTTTCACATCAATGAACCAAGTGCCACGAGTATCTGTCGGACAAAAAGTGAAAAAAGGAGAACTTCTGGCCGACGGTGCCAGCACGCAAAACGGCGAGCTTGCTCTTGGTCAAAATATGGTCGTAGCGTTTGTGCCATGGGAAGGATATAACTTTGAAGATGCTATCATTGTTTCTGAGCGCGTGCTCCATGATGATAAATACACATCGATCCACATTGAGGATTTCTCTATTGATGTGCGAGATACAAAACTTGGACCGGAAATTGTAACGCGCGATATTCCAAACATCGGTGAAGAGCGTTTGCGCAATTTGGATGAGACGGGCATTGTGCGTATCGGTGCAGAGGTTAATTCCGGCGACATTCTCGTCGGGAAAATTACACCAAAAGGGGAGGGCGATCTTACGCCCGAAGAGCGCTTGTTGCGTGCGATTTTTGGTGAGAAATCACGTGACGTGAAAGACTCGTCACTCTATCTTCCGCATGGTGAGCATGGAAAAGTCGTTGATATAAAAATCTTTACGCGCGAGCAAGGTGATCGGCTTCCAACGGGTGTCGCACAACAGATTCAAATCTCCATCGCCCAGATGAAAAAACTCTCCGTCGGTGACAAACTTGCGGGTCGACATGGAAACAAAGGTGTCATTTCTCGCATTGCGCCGGTCGAAGATATGCCGTATCTTCCGGATGGAACGCCGGTGGATGTTATCCTTAATCCGCTTGGTGTTGCATCGCGTATGAACATCGGGCAAATCCTTGAGACGCATCTCGGATGGGCGGGGCTTACCCTCGGCTACAAAGCTGCGACGCCGGCGCTTGACGGTGTCAGCGAACAAGATATCAAAGGTGAGCTCAAAAAAGCGAACCTCCCCGAGAGCGGAAAGATTCGATTGATTGACGGAAAGACGGGTCGTGCATTTGATAATGATTCAACAGTTGGCGTGATGTACATCCTCAAACTGCATCATCTCGTTGATGATAAACTCCACATGCGCTCCATCGGTCCATACTCACTGATTACACAGCAACCGCTTGGCGGTAAGGCGCAGTTTGGCGGACAGCGTTTTGGTGAGATGGAAGTGTGGGCATTGGAAGGCTATGGTGCGGCACACGTCTTGCAGGAAATGCTTACGATTAAATCGGATGATGTCTTGGGTCGCTCAAAGGCCTATGAGTCAATCATCAAAGGTGAAGAGATTAAAAGTCCAAATATTCCCGCATCGTTTCATGTGTTGGTAAATGAATTGAAGGGACTGTGTCTGGATGTGGAATTGATTGGCGCAAAATTGGAAGATGGTGATGATAATCATGATGAAGGTGGGGACGCAGAGCAGTCAGAGCAGGCAGAGGCTACCGTGAAAGAACCTTCTTCGGATGAGGACACAGAAGAATCACAAGAATAATTCACCACATAAACGAAAAATATATGTATAACGAAATGGAAACAGCAAAAGTAAGCGATTTTGACAGCGTACGACTACGTGTTGCCAGTCCGGAAGCGATGTTGTCATGGTCAAGTGGTGAAGTCACAAAACCGGAGACGATTAACTATCGGACACAGCGTTTTGAGATGGACGGGCTTTTTTGTGAGCGCATCTTTGGGCCATCAAAAGACTGGGAGTGTTATTGTGGAAAGTACAAGCGCATTCGCTACAAAGGTATTACGTGTGATAAATGTGGTGTAAAAGTAACGCGGAGCATTATGCGTCGTGATACGATGGGGCATATACAACTTGCCGTTCCCGTGTCGCATATTTGGTTTTTGCGTGGCGTGCCAAGCAAAATCGGGTTGGCGCTGGGCTTGTCGCCACAGGCGTTGGAAAATGTCGTGTATTTCTCTTCTTACATCATCACGCATGTTGATCACGAGGCAAAGGAGCAGGTGGCCAAAGACCTTGAAAGTGAGTTTAAATCTAAGCAGAAAGAACTCGTCGACAATGCAGAAACATTGGAGGAACTGAAAAAACAGTATCGCGCAACAAAAGAAGAATTAAAAAATCTCACCAAATATCGTGTCATTTCAGAAATAGAGTATTTTAATTATTCTACAAAATTTGGGCATATCTTTACAGCGGGCATCGGTGCAGAGTCTATCCGCACATTGCTTGAGGAGATCGATGTCGAGCAAACAATCGCCGATTTGGAAAAAACAATTACAGAAACAAGCACGCTGGAAAAGACAAAGATGATTAAGCGATTGAAGTTTTTTAAAGGTATCCGTAAGTCCGGCATTGAGTTGGCATGGATGATGCCGACCGTTATCCCGGTGATTCCGCCGGACCTTCGTCCGATGGTTGCCCTTGATGGTGGACGCTTTGCCACCAGCGACCTCAATGACCTTTATCGTCGCATCATTAACCGTAATAATCGTTTGAAAAAATTGATTGATCTTAATGCGCCGGAAGTCATTACGCGTAATGAAAAACGCATGTTGCAAGAAGCCGTTGACGCTCTTTTTGATAACTCTGCTCGTCGCGGACAGGCATCTGTTGCGGCAAGTTCCGGTCAACGTCGCGCATTACGTTCTCTGGCAGATTCGCTCAAGGGAAAGCAAGGACGCTTCCGTCAAAACCTTCTGGGAAAACGTGTTGACTATTCGGGACGTAGCGTTATTGTGATTGGTCCGCATCTCAAATTACATCAAGCGGGTATCCCAAAAAAGATGGGATTGGAACTCTTTAAGCCATTTATCATCAACCAGCTTATTGAACGTGAGTATGCACACAATGTTCGTACAGCGGGCAAGATGGTGGACAATGAAGCGGAAGAAGCATATGAAATCCTTGATGATATCATTTCACATCACTATGTGATGCTCAACCGCGCACCGACACTCCATCGGCTTTCCATTCAGGCGTTTCAGCCGGTTCTTATAGAGGGAAAGGCGATTCAGCTTCATCCGATGGTGTGTGCCGCTTTCAATGCGGACTTTGACGGCGATCAAATGGCCGTGCATGTGCCATTGACGCCACAGGCACGAGAAGAGTGTGCGACACTGATGCTCTCAAGCAAAAACTTATTGAAGCCGGCAAGCGGTGAACCAATCACAACGCCATCACTTGATATGGTATTGGGGATTTATTACATCACGCATATCAAGCCGGGCGCCAAGGGTGAGGGCAAAATTTTTGCAGGAATTGACGAAGTCCTTTATGCCTATCAAAGTGGCGTGGTGGATATCAATGCCTCTATTAAGCTTCAGTACAAAAAAGATGTTTTGGATACGTCGGTTGGACGCGCGATTTTCAATGACATCCTTCCGGAGAAATTGCGTTATGTAAATAAGGAGATGACCAAGGGAGAATTGAAGGACATCGTTGCACAGATCTTGGAAGAGCTTGGCGAAGAGGAAACGGCACTTTTTGTCGACCGTGTGAAGAAACTCGCTTTTGAAAGTGTGACACACAGCGGTATTAGTTGGGGTATGGATGACTTGGAAGTGCCGGAAAAGAAGGCGGATATTTTAAGGAAAGCGGAGAAAGAGGTTGCGGAAGTGAAGGAACAATTCAATATGGGATTGCTCACAGCTGAAGAACGTCGTAATCGCAGTATTGAGATCTGGAATAGAGCAAAAGATGAAATTACGGACGAAGTGCGTGAGGGACTGGACAAAGAAGGACCGGTATACTCCATGGTGTACTCAAAAGCGCGTGGTAGCGAATCGGTTGTGGTGCAGATGACCGGTATGAAGGGATTGATGGCCGGCGCTACGGGTGAGACGATTGAATTGCCGGTGCGAAGCTCGTATAAAGAGGGCCTTAATGTGTTGGAGTATTTTATCTCTACGCATGGTGCACGTAAGGGAATGGCTGACACGGCACTGCGAACGGCATCTGCGGGATACCTTACGCGTCGTTTGGTTGACGTGTCGCAAGATGTGATTATCACACAAAAGAGTTGTGGTGATAAGACGGGTTCTTATCTCTATCGTGAAGATTCTGAGCGTATCGGTGGTGATTTCGCGGCGCGCATTGAAGGACGCACGCTCGTGGAAGACGTCACACATCCAAAGACAAAGACGGTTCTTGCATCGGCAGGTGACCTCATTGACAAAAAGCAAGCGGCGGCGATTGATAAAGCGCGTGTAGAAAAGATAAAAATCAGAAGCCTGGTAACATGCAAAACGTTACGTGGCGCTTGTCAGGCATGTTATGGTGTTGACTTGGGTCGTGGCGGACTTGTCGGTATGGGGCAGGCCGTTGGTGTGATTGCCGCACAGGCAATCGGTGAGCCGGGAACACAGCTAACGATGCGGACATTTCATATCGGTGGTGTGGCCGGTAGCGATATCACGCAAGGTCTTCCACGCGTTGAAGAGTTATTGGAAGCACGTCCACCAAAGGGAGAGTCAATCATTGCGGAGTCAGAGGGTAAGGTCGTAGATATCGTTGACGATGGTAGCAAACTCATCACGATCAAAGTGGAAGACGCCCAAAATCGAAAAGTGATTAAAGATTATCATGTGCCGGCGGGAACGACGGTAAAGGTGGCAAAAGGAGATATCATTGGCAAGGGCACACAACTCAACGAGGGACACATTGACCTCAAAAAAATGGCAAAGACCCTCGGGCGTGAGGCAGTCCATCGCTACATCGTGCAGGAGATTCAAGACATCTATGCATCACAGGGCGAGGGCATTGATGACAAGCATATCGAAGTTATTATTCGACAGATGTTTTCACGGACACGTATCACTGATGCGGGGTCTACGGATCTTTTGCCGGGAGACATCGTTGAGCACGATACATTCCTTGAAGCAAATCAGGAAGCGCGCAAAGCGGATGGAGAAATCGCCAAGGGGGAAGAGCTTATCCTTGGTATCACAAAGGTTGCACTTTCAACCGATTCCTTCCTCTCTGCCGCGTCATTTCAAGAGACGGCACGTGTGCTTATTGATGCCGCGGTCACAGGTAAGGAGGACCGTTTGCGCGGACTGAAAGAAAATGTCATTATCGGACGC
>CAZMCZ010000007.1:0-17066 GCA_964565145.1 uncultured Pseudobdellovibrionaceae bacterium
ACATTGCAATACCCTCATCATCCTTTGATCTATCCAAACCAAGTCTTAAAATTTTTAGAAGTTATAAAAATACTATTAATGTCATAGATGATACTGGTATTATTTGTCTGTGCTATTGCATCACAAAGATCCAATGTATTTTGAGAGTTTTTTGGTCCAATTATTGCAAAAGATAATGCCATTGTAGTTAGATTATTTTTTAATTAATAATATATATTATATACTGCAAATTGAGTTTAAGAGATAGAATTTGAAGGTAAATTTAATAATGTTTCTATAATTTTTTTTGAGATATTTATATTAGTTGTTTGTTCAAATCCTTTTATTTGTGGTGATGTATTAATTTCTATAGCATAATAAACATCATTGTCTTTAATAAAGTCTATACCAGCCATAAATAAATTAGATTTGCGCATGATTTGGTTACTTAATTTTTCAATTTCAGTAATATTGTCTACTAACTCTGCTTTGCCACCAAGTGAGACATTAGCCTTAAAAGAATTGCCCTGTGCGGTTCTTTTGATAATACCAAGCACTTCATTATTAATGCATAGTGCGCGATAGTCAGTACCATAACTTTTTTTGAGAGGCTGTTGTAAAACAAAAGAAAAAGTGCGTGGAAAGATAGATTTTGGTGTAATATTTTTGGATAATTTTTGGATAAAATTTAGAATTTCATTTTCATTATTAACAATTTCAACAAAATTACCACCAGAACCTGTTGTTCTTTTTATAATACAGGGAAATCCTCCAACAGAAATTATTGTTTGTTGAAGTGTTTGATGCGTTCCTATAAGTGCAGTAGTTGGGGTTAGGATATTATTTTTGTGAAAAAAAATAGCAGCATTAAATTTATCAGAAAGATTCCATCCAGTCATTTGTGGAAACAAAATATCATTACTGAACATTTGCATAATATAGTTACTTTTGTAAAAATTTCCAATAAAATAGCCAATATTTTGACAGTTCTTTTTCACAAAAGAGGTAGTCGCTATATCCTTTATATTTAAGGATAATTGATCTACATCTACAAATTCAAATGAGGCATTAAAAGAATTAATGTTTTCTTTTAAGTGATGTAACCTGTAAGAGTTATCATGTCCAACAAAAAAGAATATAATATTTTTCATAATAATATCTGATTTTTATGAATTAGACTTAAAGTGCTTTTTCGAATAATTTAATAATTTTTGTATAAACTTCTTTTCTTTCTGTATATTGGTCTTCAGAAAAAAATAAACCAGGCATGCTATTTAATTCAATAATCCAAGGTTTTTGATTTTTGTCAAACATTATATCGATAGTATAGATTTTATTTTGAAATGTAGAAAATGTATTTTGTACATCAAGAACCAATGAATTAATACTATTGGGCAATTGGTTTTTTGGCACTATTTGCATTAAACCTCCCTGAGAAAGATTGGCAAGAAAAGAATCTTTTGCAGGTATTCTTAGATAACTGTATATCAATTCATTTTCAATAAATACTAGGCGTAAGTCATGTATAGAATTTGTAATTTTAGCTATTCCATGAGAACTATCGATAAATTCTTGGGCTAGAATGGGAAAAGGTATTTTTGTAGTTGCAACATCTTTTTTGTCTAATATAAATACATTTTTGCCACCGCTATCAGAAGATGTTTTAAGTACAATTTTTGATGTCTTAATATATTTAAAGACATTCTTTAAATCAGTCATGGTTAGTGCTTTATAATGCTTTTTTGTGTATTGAGGAAATAATAGGCTTGTAGTCAATTTATTATCAACAAGATTAGTAAATTCAACATCATTAATTATGGGCATTTTATTTATTGTAGTAGTTTTAAATAATAGAGCTTCAGGAGTTGCAGCAGTCTTGTCGTAAATAAGGTCTGGTTTAATATTATCTACTCGTATCCATTTTTCATTTTCAAATGTCCAAGTATGTGTGAAGAGTGATTGTTGCTTGTCGTACCAAGTATAAGATGCACGGTATAATTTAATATTATATTCTTGTGCTAAATTATAAAGATATTCATAGCATAATGTGTATCCACTATGCATATCTGCAAAAGCAGGAGTGTTCCAATCTTTTTTTCCAAATAATATTAATACTTTTTTCATAGTTTTTTAATTAAAGAATGATAATAAGTTATTATAAAAATAATTTTGAAAAGGTTCTTCACTTTTTTCCAAAATTAATCCGGGTCTTGAATTCATTTCTATAAGCCATAATCTATTATTATTGTCAAACATAAAGTCTAATGAATAGTGATTATGTTTAAAAGGTGATAATTTTTTGGTAATATTTTTTGCCATTGTTTGAACACTGCTAGGTATTTTGTTTTTTGGGACTAATACAGCGCTAGCGCCTTGATGAAAGTTGGTAAATAAGGAACCTTTTTTTGCAATGCGGGAAAGGGCATATACTAATTTATGATCTGTATAAATAAGTCGTAAATCAGCAATTTCGTCTTTTTGTGAAAAACCGGGAATCCCCTTTGTGCTTTTGATGAATTCTTGAGTAATTACAGGGTAGGTAAGGCGTTTTTTTAGGGCATCAGATTTTTTTCCTATAAAAATACCAAAGCCGCCAGACCCATGAAGTGGTTTTATAACTATTTGAGACCCGTTAATATTAGTAAATGTTTCCAGTAATTCTTTTTTGTTATTTGCAAGTAATGTTTTGGGCATGTATTCACCAAAAAGCATGTATTGAGAGAGTTTATTGTTTGTAATTGTGCGAAATAAAGGATGGTTTAAAATTGGCACTTTAGAATAAATATCCATTTTTTCATCGAGAGTACGATAATCATTTTTCCCGACAGTCTTATCGTAGATCGCGTGGACTTTAATTGGTGTGGTAATTTTTATCCATTTCCCATTTTCAAAAGTCCATGCTTTTGAAAAAGTTGCATTTTCTTTATTAAACCATTGTATGGAAGCTCTGTAAAATTTCAAGTTGTAGTCACTGGCATGAGTATACCAGTCTTCAAAAGACAATCTGGTTTCTTTACTTTTTTTGCTAAAAGGTGTCTTTTTATTCCAATCGTCCATGCTGTATATTATGACAATATTTTTTTTCATAGATGTGGTTGTTAATTTAATTATAAAGTTATTAATGAAATAATAGATCGACGATTTTTTAAAGACACATTCCTTATGGACTGTCCGGCAAGCTTTGCAATTATTTCATCATCAATCTTTATCTGTACAAGAGCCTTGGAATAATCTTTACTGCGTCGAGGATCTTTATTCTTTTCAAATTTTTTGTCTTTTGGAGACACTTATATTTTTTTCTGCTAAAAATCGTTTTGTTATGTATTTGTATTTACAAATGAAATGGGCACCATAACGAAGTGCCGAGATTCGTTGACCGATAATAATTGCGAAAGATAGAGACATCATTTTGCTATAGCATATTTCCCCACACTATTTATTTTAGCATTTATTTACTCACATCAATGAGAAATCTTCTAAGGTTGCGACGACCAACAATTGCTCTGTAGGTGAGGTTATTGCGATTTACAATGTTGACGCGTGTTGTCACACGTGTGCCATCCATTATAAATACCATTTTTACGATTGGGCGCATCGTAACGCCACTGGCAGACCATGTAATAGAAACATCCAACAAATGAGGTATGGTGCGTCCATATTTTTCCATAAAATATTGATCAACGTTGGATTTCTTTTGTGTGATTTCTCCAAACTCACGCAAGTCAACTTTATCAAAAGCGTCCAGTGTTTCATCAAAGCCAAGTTCGCGCGCCAATGAGCGGTCAATGGATGTGGAAAATGCGCCGGTATCGATTTTTGCTTTAATTTCAATCTTTTTGTCATTTCTTCCGATGAGCGTGATTTTTTCAACGGAGCCAATGACTTTTTTACCGGATGTTTCTTCCAGTTCTTGCTCAATCTCACCACCAAAAAGACTCTTGCCAACGGCGATCCCGCGTGCAATCGATTTAATCCTAAGACCTTCCACGCGCTCCAAGCGACCTTTGAGGCCCGCCATATTGGCCACTTGGATAGAGAGGCCGGGACGCGCATTAAGCTCCAGAAATACCGGACCTTTTTCGCGGTCAATGGCAACATCGGCACCCAAAAATCCAAGTCCTGACGCTTTTTGCGCTTTGACGGACAGCTCCAAGATATCATCCCAGTGAGGAATTTTAATACCAGAGAGCAGAAGACGAGAGTCGGGAATGTATTCAATGACCTTGCCCTTGCCTTGGACGGCCGTCGTTGTTACGCCGGTTGCGATGTCAATGCCAACGCCGACACCACCTTGTTGGAGGTTTGCCTTACCATCAGAAGCCTTGGTGGGAAGGCGCAACATAGCCATAACGGGAACACTGTTGTAGATGATGATGCGGATATCGGGAATGCCTCGGTAAGAATAGGGTTTAAAGGTCTGCGCAAGCTGAAGGCGCTCTTCAAAAAACGCAACATCATGATTGTCATTGATTGAGAACGCGCCGTCAAGAATGTGTTGAATATGCGCTTTGAGATCGGCAATCGTGACAATGCTACCATTGGATTTGACCCAAGCATCATCGCGTCCCTTTTTACGCGCGTAGACGATAAAAATCCCGGCACCACCAAGTCCGCGGTTAGGTTTGAGCACAAATGTGTTGGGAAGCGTTGTCCAATCAAAGTGTTCAAGCTCGTCGTGGGAGGAGATTTTTGCAATAAGTTTTGGCACGGGAACGCCCGCCTTTTTCAATACGCGCTTTGAGCGAATTTTGTCGTCAGCAAGACGCTTGGCGTTTTTGAGGTTGTGCGGACGAATATAGGTGAGATTGCGGGCATTCATCCCCAAAATCTTTTTACTTGCGCGCAGTGATGAGATAAAAGAAAGCATGATTATAATAAAATAAGAAATTGGTACGCACTACTCGCGTATTTTTTTGAGAACATCTCGAAAGCGGAAATATTCCGCAACACGCAGACCCGTCCACTTCCCAATAAAGATGTTAATGGGGATGATAAGGAGGATAACATACGGATAGGCGACAATTGTTGCGATAACCCATTGGCCGATGCTTGTTGTGGGACTCATGATGAGATAGCCAATGATGGCAATAATCAGTGTTTCAAGCGCAAGCGTGACGGCTGTGCGTGTTCCTTTTTCCAATTGAATGGAAACAAACTTTTCTACAAGCGTAATCATAATAAGAAGCGGAAAAAATGAGCTTGTTGCAAAGCCTGTGCGGTGACCCATGCCGGCAAGAACCAACAGAAAAAGCACAGAAAAAGACACAATCGTCAGCGTGATGGCAATGCGCGGTAAGTAGAGAATGCGCAGGCGTTTCAGGATAAAGCGCATAAGAAGTCCCACGGCAAGGACGATGATGTAGATGGTGATCGGGTATTTGATATCGGTCGCATGGTCATAGGCCATGGCAAGGAAGGTTACGGTGATAATGGATGGCGTATAAAGACCAAAGGCCTGCAAGCCAAAAATTTGTCGCAAAATGACAACAAATGTCACAATAATCGGAAAAAGCAAAAAGACCACAATCGTCTCAAACGGCACTTGTTGCGCGAGAATAAAGGTGATAAAGGGATGAATTGTTGTTTCCATAAATATAATATTAATTAAGACGAACCATGTATTAAAGCATACTTTTTTCTTTTTGTAAAGAGGTCTAATTGATGGTTATCACGGGGAGCACAAACGCTTTTAAGAGCGGTTGGTTGCCAAAATTAGGGGAGATATTTTTTGAATGCGCGAGAATTATTATGACATAGCGCAATGGCGAGAGCATCGGCGGTGTCATCCGGCTGTGGAATGGCGGGGAGTTTGAGGGTGTGCATTATAACATCCTGCATCTGCTTTTTGTTTGCGCGACCATAGCCGGTGAGCGCTTGTTTGACTTGGAGTGGTGTGTAGGATGCGGTGGGAAGGTGTTTTGTGTGGCAGATGTAGAGGATGACTCCACGTGCTTGTGCTACGGTGATAATGGTTTTTTGGTTCTTGAAGAAAAAGAGATCCTCAATCGCCACTTCTTGCGGACGGTGTGTTGCAATGACATCTTGAAGGTCGTGAGCAATTTCACTAAGACGCTCCACGTCAGAAGCGTCTGCGTTTGTTGTGATATGACCATAGGCAACGGCATGCACGGTGTGATCTTTTTTATTGACGTCAATAATGCCCCAGCCGACAATTGCCGTGCCGGGATCAATGCCGAGAATGCGATAAGAATTTTTAGTGCTCATTTGCGACATTGTCAAAAACATCTTGCACATCATCAACCTCTTCAATAGCAGACCGCAGAGTGATGTATGTCGCTAACGCGCTGTCAGATAGTGTGACGGGTTGTGTGGAGATATAGGTAAGTTCTGCGCGCTCTATAGATGCGCCGTCTTTTTCAAGCGCTTCTTGGACCTGGTGCAAGTCGGTAGCGGTGGTGGTGATGAGAAGCTCACCGTCACCACGCTCAACATCCTCTGCACCAGCATCAATTGCGGCAAGCTCAAGCGCATCAAGGTCATCACCGGAGACAACAATGTGCCCGACATGATTAAATTGATGTGCAACACTTCCGGCAGGAACGAATTTCCCACCATTTTTTTTGATGGCGGTTTTTACTTCGGTAAGTGAGCGATTGGTGTTGTCGGTAGTGCATGCGATAATCATTGCAGACCCTTCCGGTCCCATTGCCTCATAAGAAACTTCTTCAAAGCGAATGTTTTCACCGCTTTCTCCCGTACCGCTTTTGATAGCGCGCTCAATGTTATCTTTTGGCATATTGGCTTTACGCGCTTGTGCCAGAAGCATCTTGAGCGTGCTATTCATTTCCGGGTCGCCACCACCTTGTTGTGCGGCAACGATAATCATTTTTGCAATGCGAGAAAAAACCTTGGAGCGTTTAGCATCCTGTGCACCTTTGCGGTGCTTGATGCTGGACCATTTATTGTGTCCTGACATAGATTTATAATAAAAGAAATAACAGATAACCCTAACAATCCCTATTTTAGCGATAAAAACACGCTTGTGCAACCATAAAAAGAATTTATCCGAGGCAATCCTTAGCGCTTGGAGCAGAAAAAGTCCACCGTTGCACGCACGGGGAAAAGAGATGTATCACAAAGCAAGGCCTGTGATGGGTATGCTAACGGTATGCGCACGTGGTTTTGGTGGCTGTTGTGTGGTGCGGGAGTGCGTTGTTGCGGGAGCACTGTCACAAGCACGGCATTGGCTTTTTGCAGGAGTTTTTCCAGGAGCGAGGGTTCTTTTATGGTGACTGTGGGGCGCGTTGTCGGGGTCTCTGGTGGGCGTATTGCGGGCTGTTTGCTGTGGAGGTCATTGAGAAGTGCTTGGGAGATAATGGCATTGCGTTCATAGGAAGAAAGATACGACGTTTTTTTCTTTTTTCTTTTCTGCGGGGGAATCTGCCACTGCCAACCACCGGTCGTTTTTATATAAACGCTTCCGGCGGGAATTGGTGCGCCATCGTTGTAGTTGTATTTTTTGTGTGCGATGACATGTCCATCCGGAGCGCGAAGTTCAACAATGCCACCACGATTGGGGAGACTAATCGCTACAGTGCGTGAGCGAATTTTTCTCCTTTTCTTCTTTTTGAGTTTGTATTTTTTGCGGATGGGATGATTGACGAGGTGGTCGCGGTCTTTGCCGGTAGCAATGCTCCACCCTTTCAAATTAATCGTCTTTCCCGCATGATTGGAGAGAGTAATGTATTCGTTTCCGCGATCCTTACCAACGGGATTTGGCGCAATGGCGATAATTTTGATGTCTTCGTGAGGATAGCGCGTGACAACAACGGTAAAGTCTTGTGTAATTGATTCTATGGCATTGTGCAGGGTGATGGTGCCGTGATAGGTGCCTGTTTTTTTATAGGTGTGGTGGGTTTTTTGTTTATAACTGTGATGACCATCACCAAAATCCCAGCGATACTTCAGCGTATCATCATCAAGTGATGCAAATACCTTATACGACGCGGAAACATTCTTATAAGCATTATCGGCAACAAGTTTTGTAATCACAAGCTCCGCGCCAAAGACGTTCGGCGCTTGCGGTGTCGGCGTTGCGCTCCAGCGCCATTTTTCTCCCGTCCATCCATACGAGACACCTTCCCGTGCTTTGGTGTAGGACAGCGTGCTTTTGATAACGCCATTGGGTGCTGTGAGCGTAAGTGTTTCGGTTCCAGTGTTGTTGAGCGCAAAGCCAAACGTGGGACGATAGAGTGTATAATAACTCATTGGCGCAATCGTTGTATCATCGTCAAAGGTGTAGATGCCGGACGGTGAGCGATCCGAGAGTTTCCAAAAGCGAAGGGCGATGGGGTTTTTGGTGGGATTATATAGTTCAATATACTCCTGCGTTTCTTCATCGCCCGTGGGGTTTGGCATAATTTCACTAAGAAGCAGAGGTGGATAGCTTTTGTCGGTTAAAAAAACATTTTTTGCACCGGGGGTTCGTACCGGCGTCCACTGCCACAGCGTGTCGTTTTTTGCATAACTGGAGCCCTTCGTGGACCCATGATAGGTAATGCGATCGATGATCGTGTCATTGGGCGCGGTGAGTGTGACGGTCTCATCACCGGTGTTATTGAGCGCAAAGCCAAAAACGTCTTTATCAACAACATAGTAACTATGTGGCGCAATGGAGACGGCATCGTGAATGGTGTATGTACCACTTTTGGAGGCATCGGATAGGCGCCATCCCACAAGCGACACGGGCGTGTCATGGGGATTGAAGAGCTCTATGAATTCATCGGCAGTCGTCGCATCGGAGGGATTGGGGTAGAGCTCAGTGAGAAAAATGGGCGGATAGGTCTTTGTTGCGGGATCGTCGTTGTTTTTTGCTCCCGGTGTCGGAGTTTCTTCATACCACGTATCGGCAACGTTCCAACTGCGTCCCTCATGAGAAGTTGCATAGGCAAAGGCATCAATAATTTCTCCGCGAGGTGCCATGAGAGAAATTTCTTCATTGGCGTTGTTGATGGAGACGCTGTCATAAAGAACATAGTAACCATGGGGCGCAAGAGCATGTGGTGTTTGCACGATATCTTTGCAGTGTGGTGGCGCGTTGTTCTTTTTGTCACAAATGCGCCAGCCGTCAAGGGGAACGGCATCGTCGCCGTCATTATAGAGTTCAATGAATTCTTTGTGTTTATCCGGACCAAGAGGATTGGCAAGGATTTCATTAAGCCGAAGCGTTGTCGGTGGTGATTGTTCTTGCGGTGTATCGGGAGGCGTGGAGAGATCATGTGATGGTGGCGGTTCTTGTGGGTTTGGTTTTTCTTGCTGTTGTGGAGATGGTGGCACGGTGGGCACAGGTTGTTTTGTGGGCTCTGTGGGCTTTTCTGCGACAGCGGAAGGATGTGGTGTTGGTGGCGTGAGAGGAGGAGGATCATTTTGTGCTGATGGCGCAGGCATTGTGTTGGCGGAAGGATTTTGCCCGGAGGGTTCCTTGGGAGTATCTGCCGTTACATCAACAGGCTCATCAGGAGGTGGCACAATTTCGGCAGATGACGCAGGGTCTTCTATTTGCGGTTGTGGAGAGGAATTTTCTTCTGGCTGTGAAGGATGCTGTTGCATTGGAAGAGGTGATTCTTTTGATGATGTATCAGGGGACGCTGTTGCCGTCGTTGATGTCCCCACGTCTTTTGTGAGGGGCGCTTGTTCTTTCTGGGCATCATTTTTTGCAGGGTGTGTCGGTAGAGTTTGCGCCAAAGTAATGCCGGCAAAAAGCATAGCGGGAAGAACAATAACCATAAATCGTTTAGAAAGAAGAATCATACAATCACAAAAAAAGTGAAAGGATTACTGTTGTTTCTTTTCTTCGGCGACATATTGCGGATGTGCGCGCTTGCCGAGCGCCTGACGATGCAAGTGCATAATCAGGACGCGAATACGCTCCGGTTTTGCAACATTGCGGAAAAGAAACTTTCCTTTATGTCCGGCCGTTTGAATGATTACATCACCGTAATTAAGAAGTGTGTGGATGATGCCATGCGTCTCGCTGGAAACATCTTGGATGTGGGAATAGTCCAATTCACTTTCTACCCGAGAAAAAAAGCCTTTCTGCTCGACGTTAATAATGCGAGAACTGGTAATAATCCAAATATCAAGGTGATAATCCACCCAGATAAAAAAGGCATAGAGCCAGATGATGACATAGAGAATGGAGATAATAAAGTACAGTAGTGGTGTGAAGTCCACAATGTCCAGCGACTCTGTAATGTCGGGAATGGAAAACATCCCAAATAAGAGAAGGAGGATGAGAAGCACAAGGGGAATGTATTGTCGCGCAATGTTAAACCAATGGCGATGAATGATTGCATAGACTTTTTCGTCTGCGTGTGCGGTGATGTATTTATAGTTAATCATAGGATGTAAGGATAGGGATTTGGAGAAAACAATGTATCAAAGGGAATATGTACAAAGAAAAAGGCGCTACCAAAAAGCAGAATAATCAAAACAACAACAAAAACAACGGTAATGAGGCGCGCTTGTTTTTGGTTGAGGGAATAGCGCAATAAATGCCATACGACAAAACTTGCCGCAACAAAAACAAAGAGAAGAAAAAGAATGTAGACAAGGACAAAAAGCATTTTCATAAAATCATGTTTTGTTGCTTAGCATGAGAAAAGTCAAATCCCAAATAGTCATAGGCACGCTCTGTCGCGACGCGTCCACGCGCTGAGCGAGCGAGAAATCCTTGTTGCATGAGATACGGCTCATAGACATCTTCAATCGTCTGCACCTCTTCGGAAAGCGCATTGGCAATCGTTGCAACGCCGACAGGTCCGCCATCAAACTTTTCAATGATAATTTGGAGGAAATCACGATCTGTCGGTGTGAGGCCGGCATCATCGATTTCCAGCATGGCAAGCGTGTCGCGCGCAACGTCTTTGGTAATGGTTTTTTTATCATGCACGTCCGCCCAATCACGTGCGCGTTTGAGGAGGCGATTGGCAATGCGGGGTGTCTGTCGCGCCGCTTGTGCCAGGGTTTGCGCGCCGTGCGCATCAATGGTTGTCTCCAAAATCTGCGCACTGCGCGTGATGATTTGCTCGATGTCTTTTTGTTTGTAAAATTCAAGACGGTGAATGATACCAAAGCGGTCGCGTAAGGGACCGGTGAGAGCGCCCATACGTGTTGTGGCGCCAATGAGTGTGAATTTTGGCAAGTCAATTTGTATGGCCTGTGCGCTCGGTCCTTTGCCGACGACCAGGTCGAGCTTATGATCTTCCATGGCGGGATAGAGAACCTCCTCAACGGATTTATTGAGTCGGTGGATTTCGTCCACAAAGAGAATGTCGCCATCCTGAAGATTGGTGAGAATACTTCCAAGGTCACCAACGCGCTCAATGGCGGGACCGGATGTTGTCTTGATGTTGGTATTCATCTCACGCGCAATAATATTGGCAAGGGTTGTCTTGCCAAGGCCCGGCGGTCCATAAAAGAGAATGTGCTCCAAGGCATCGCCACGTTTTTTGGCTGCACGTAGAAAGATATCAAGTTGCTTTTTGATCGTCTGCTGGCCAACGTATTCGGAAAGGGATTGTGGGCGTAGTGTAATATCAAGAGACACAACATCGGCGTCAATGACGTCGTGCGTAGGGGAAGAAGGCGTTTCGGTCGTCTTTTCAGAGGAAGTTGTGAGCATAAGTAGTGTAAAACCTGTTAACAATAGTAGTATACCACCCCTTGACAAGATTTGAAAGATATGCTAACATTGTAAGTCAAGTCAAGAAAGCTTGATTATTTAACAAATAAAGCACTTCTGGTTTTTTTGTGTCTGTAGGCATACTTGAGTGTTCTATCTTTTCACTGAAGTATTGATGATATCTATCCAGATCGGGCAGGGTGGTTTCGACTGCGCTGTTCCTCGATACTATCATCCCTTGTGCTCTGGCACCGCTATCACAAGACGTCTACAGACCCAAAAACGTCAGAAAAAAAGAAAAAACAACACGCTAGCGTGTTGTTTTTTTGTGGAAAAGATGTAAGACAACGGTACGAACGTTTTTTGACGCTACAATTCTATAAAACAGTGCACAGCTTTTTAAAGCATGGTGACGCGACGTGCTTCGTCAAGCGTGGTCTCGCCCTCAATGACTTTTAAGACGGCGTCTTGTTCCATGGTGATCATGCCGTTTTCTACGGCGGCTTCTGCAATTTCATTGGTAAGCGCTCCACGGGCAATAAGGTTTCGAATTGGTGGTGAAATCACAAGAACTTCTGATACGACGGTACGTCCTTTATAGCCGATACCATTACATAGCGCACATCCTTGCGATACAAAAATTTTTGAAACGGGCTCGGTGTCATGAGGAACTTTTGGTGAAATACCCGCGCGAACTTTTTCAAGGAGGGCCTTATCCTTTGGAGAAACATCCACTTCTTTTTTGCACGAGCAAAGCTTACGCACAAGGCGCTGTGCGATAAAGGCATTGACGGATGTTGTGATGTCATCTGCGCGCACACCAAGATTGAGCAGGCGCTGTACGGCACCGACGGCATTGTTGGTGTGCAGTGTGGAGATGAGGAGATGTCCTGTGAGTGCGGCATTGACGGCCGTGCTGGCGGTTTCTTCATCGCGGATTTCACCAACGAGCAAAATATCGGGGTCTTGACGCAGGAGCGCGCGGAGCGCCTTGGCAAAAGTATAATCATGCTCTTTGTCAATTTGCGTCTGCAAAATCCCATCAAGCTGATATTCAATCGGATCTTCAATGGTGATAATTTTTACAGAAGGGCTGTTGAGCTCTCGCAAAACACTGTAAAGTGTCGTGGTTTTTCCGGAGCCCGTTGGTCCGGTATTGAGGAGCATGCCGTGTGGCTTTGTGGCTTCTTGCATAATCAAGTCCATATTGTATGGTCTAAAGCCAAGCGTTTTGATATCGAGGTTTACTTCTGCGCGGTTTAATAAACGCATCACAACCGTCTCACCAAAGCCACCCACAATAATAGAGACACGAACATCCATTTTTTCTTCCGTGCCGTCATCGTGCTCTTGTAACACGCCAAAACGGCTATCAGAAACACCTTGACGTACCGTCGTTGGAATGTTGGCGAGGTTTTTGATTTTATTTAAGAGAAAGGGATACTGCATCATAGAAATGGTTGCAATGGTCTGCAACACACCATCAATACGCATACGAATAAACACATCGTCTTGCTGTGGCTCAATGTGGATATCACTTGCGCGCAGGTGAATGCCATAGGCAAAAAGAATGGCGAGGATATCTTCCGTTGTTGCGGCATGGATTGTTGCATTCATTTCTTTGGGATTGTGAGCGTGTTGTTGCACTGTCTGTTGTATGGCGGTGGAGACAAAAAGATGTCGTGAAAGTGATTGCGCCATGAGACTTTCATAGAGATCTTCAATGATGTCGCTCTCTGCCGTGACACGCCACACTTCGCCCATTGTTGTGGTGCCGGCAAGCGCCTTCAAAACACCATCTTGTGTCATCGTAACAAACCCATCTTCAATGGCGTCTTTCATGATTTCTGTTTCACCGGCCATCTCAAGAATTAATTTTTCAACACGCTCACTCATCGTCAAGACTTCAAAAATGCCAATGCGTCCTTTGAAGCCGGACCCATGACACAATACACACCCCTTTGGCTTGTAGAGGACATCAATTTCTTTTGGGACGGGCATCTTTGCTTTTGGAGAGATGAGCGAGAGCATTTTCATCATCGCTTCTTTGGTTTGCTCTGCCGGCACATAGGATTCTTTGCAGGAGCAGAGGGTACGCACGAGACGTTGCGCCATGAAGATATTTGTAGATGGTGGGATGAGGTTTGGTCGCACGCCAAGCTCCAAGAGACGCGCAACGGTAGCGGGAGCGTTGTTGGTGTGGAGCGTGGAAAAGACAAGGTGTCCCGTGAGCGCGGCGTTGATGGCAATGTCGGCCGTTTCATCGTCGCGGATTTCACCCACGAGGATGACATCGGGGTCTTGACGCACAATGGCACGCAAGCCCTTTGCAAAGGTGTAATTTTTGTCTTTGCTGACTTCCGTCTGTACGATGCCGGGCAAGTCGTATTCAATCGGATCTTCAATGGTGATAATTTTTGTTGTTTCGCTTTTAATGTGATTGATGACGGTGTAAAGCGTTGTGGTTTTTCCGGAGCCCGTTGGTCCGGTGGTGAGAATCATCCCGGTGTTTTTGGTAATGTTTTTGACAAGGTCCTCATAGGCCTTTCCCATAAGACCCAGTTCATCAAGACCAACGTGGATACCACGGCTATCCAAAAGACGCATCACAAGACCTTCGGCGATTTTGCTCGGAATCGTGCTGACACGCACATCAATCGGTGCGCCGGTACTCTCAAAAGAAAAGTGGCCGTCTTGTGCGCGATCGCGGATATTGATTTTCATCTTTCCCATGAGTTTGATGCGAGAAAGAATTGATTTGTATACGCGAAAGGGAATGCGCACCACATCTTGCAACACGCCATCGATGCGGTAGCGCAAGCGCACGTCATCTTTTTCCGGCTCAAGGTGGACATCGCTTGCACGAAGCGCAACAGCGCCGGCAAAAATAATACTAAGAAGTTCAGTCGTTGGTAGTGTGTCAATGCGCCCTTTGAGTTTTAAGAGACGGCCAATGCCTTGTTCAAACGTTTTGAGGTCTTCTTCGGAGAGGTTGATGCGAATTGCGTCAATGGTATCAAGGAGGACGACGTTTTTGTACTGTGCCCAAGCATAGCGCAATGATGCCGGAGAAACGACAACAAGCGTAACATGCCAACCGCGCTTTTGCTCTAATTCTTCAACATAGGCTTTTACGCGCGCATCCTGGGGTTGTGAGGTTGCGATTTTTATCATTTTCCCCTTGGTAAGGATCGAAGCGATTTTTAAATCACGCGCTGTTTCTTCCGGAATTGTCAAGATATCATCACTGCTCAGTGGCAGGAGGTGCAGGTCGATGTACGGTAGTCCCACTTTATGCGCAAGGCGTGCCGCATGTTCTTCTTCGCTTTGCTCATAAAGATGGACGAGGCGACGTTCGACATCACCGGCGTGACGTCGTGGTTTTTTGGTGTTTTTCGTGGTAACGCGAGGCATAGTATTTGTTTTAATATACTCTCATGATACCACAGTCAAACCATTAATAGTAGATATTTTTTAAAGACGGTTGCCGGATAGGAGCAATGTGCCACTGTTAGTTACGCAGGAGTTTCAACACGTGTTCTCGCGCATCTTCCAAGGATGGTGCATCCAGTGTGATGTGATGCAGGGAGGCTTCCGGGTCTTCTTGCAATGTCTGTGGCAGATTATAGAGCTCTGTCGCATCCACAAGCGCCATAATGGCGTTATCTTTTTCGTAGAGAATGATAATAACCTGCGCCGTTGCATGAATTTGCTTGATTTTGTCGCTCATCATCGGGAGATACTCCGGACCGGTCTCTGTCGCGTCAAAGTCTTTTTGTGAAATCGTTGTCGTTACGATGTGGTGTTGTGTGTCGGCTTCCAAATTTGACAGAATGCGCCCCCAAAGACGCACAACGCGCAGTGGTTGTGATTTATAGAGGTGGGTGACAATTTTTTGCTGATCGGCGCCGTGATCAATCATCTCACCGGCGTAGGAAAGTGCCATTGGCGTCGTGTGTGGCGCACGGAAACTATCCGTTGCCACAATGATGCCCGTGAGAAAACACTCTGCCGCTTCCGGTGTCAGGGTATAGCCGACGATGTGCGTGCAAAGATCCAAGACAACCTCACTGCACGACGAAGCTGTTATCGTGACAAAATTGATTTGACCGAATTGTTCGTTGGCAGACGTATTGTCAATGTTGACAATCGGCACATCATAAAAAATATCCGGCATGTCGGCATAGAGTTTCCCGGGAGATTCTTTGGTAGCACATCCAATCATAATAATCATATCATAGGGAAAGGGCGCAAGCTCAAAAGAGAAGTCGCGCGTGTCAATCATGCCTTTTTCCGGTGTGACGTGGATATGGAGAGCGTCGTCGTCTCTCTTTGTCGCGACATTGAGAATGTCGTTATGTTTTGTCTTGAAATGAAGGACGAAATCGCGCACGCCACACAGAGAGTGGAGAACTTTTTTGGGGCGCGGGAGAAAGGCAAAGAGCTTTGTCGCATCATTGGGATCTGTAAACGCGACAGAGGTTTCTTGTCCGTACTGCGTGAGGATGTGCGCAAGGCCATAGCCCGCTCCCAAAAGGTCGCCGGACGGACTTTCCGGCAACACAATAAGCACGTGATTGCTTGCCTGCAGGAGTTTCTCAAATTGTTGATAATTATTGAGTGCCATAAATACGATTATCCAAACGATGGGTAATAGGACAGCATAACAAGATGAGAGTATTCTGTCAACAAAAAATCATAGTGAAGAGAACCAAAAGAGAGAAAGCACTGTGTGCTTTTTTGTTTTTATAAAAAAAGACCGGACGACAGTGCCGTCCGGCTTGGGTGGTTTTATGTCAGAATGCTAAAAATATTTTTTATAGAATCTGGTATAGGCACTGATATAATAATACCACTAGCACGAGTACCCAAACCAAGAGAGTTGATGCCAACATCATATTTTTTAATGATATCAGCCCGCAATAAAGCCCGGTATACCAGTACTTTTTGCTTGTATGCTTGCAACTCTTGCATCAGGTTAAGATAATCTTCTACTTCTCCTTTGTTGTCTAGACAATCCAAAGCTTCTGCTTTAAGCGCAGAAAACTTTTTTTTTGCAATTTCTTGCAATGTGTACAGCCTTTTTTGGTAGTCACTTGCCTGTCCAATGATTTGTTCATCCTTAGCGATGGGCTCTTTTGACCACTGAAGGTCATCGGGGTCCAGGTCTGCAATTTCGCGGATGATTTCCGCGAGCGATGTGTTTTCCATGTACTTTGGAAGGATTACTTCTTCTTTTTCTGAGTTTGCCATTTCGGCCTCCTACATTTAGATGTTAAAGAAATATTTGTCCATATGCATATGATTGCATTTGGACTGTTTATCCTAGCATGGGGGGGGGATTTGTCAAGCGGGGCATTTTCACGCATAAGAATATCATATACGCAAAAAGCAAAGAATTGGCTCCCTTTATCAAAAGAGGATAATGGCATATAATCACAAC
>CAZMCZ010000008.1:0-16184 GCA_964565145.1 uncultured Pseudobdellovibrionaceae bacterium
CACCCGATTGTTTTTGGATTTTAAGTTTATAATTATCTTCTGTAATACTCTCCGGTAGTGTGTATTGTAACATTGTCGGCAGAGTATCACCGATAAAGACATCAAATTTATACGCCGTTGCCTGTTTGTTTCCATAGACGTGATGCTCCACCGTAGGATTAAAAAACCATTCACGCACCAGCCACCGTGACCCTTCCGGTGCATAGAGCCTGGTATAGGCGTGATAATCGCTCGTGCGATAATTGGCCTTTTGTGCCGTGTGATGATACCGCATGCGCATCGTTGCCAATGGTGCGCGCGTACGAAATCGTCCGGCCATGACTTGCTCTTTGATCGCCGGCGTGCGATAACGCACCATGCGCCCGGCGGAAGCATCGTTTTGCTCTGCGCTCCGACCGGTAAAATCCACCGTATATTCCAAGGACCGCTTAATATAATAATCCGATTTTAACGCACCGAGATTTGCATCAACAACAGCGAGGTAGTCACCGTCCCACGCCGTATCAACAATCGTGCCCCAATTATGATCTCGCACAATCTGTTGCATGTCATCTTGCTTAAACCAGAGTTGGATGTCACGTGTACGAAGGTTGTTGGTGATAAGCGTAAGTATTTTTGGGAGGTTTTCTTTGAGTAAGCGCACACGATCACGCCAGCGATCAGTGGCATTGCCGACAAGTCGCTTGCTTATTTCCGTAACAAGCAATGGCAACACTTTTTTGCGATAAACTTTATCCGCCTCAGAGAGATTTGGAATCTTTTCACCGGTCTCGGGGTCAATGCCACACACCTCTTCAATGCCCGTCCTTTTTTCCCGTTTTTTACATTTTTGTTTCATCTTGTAGAGCAACACCGGCTTCTCAACAATATCTTCCAGGTGAATAAGCGCACTTCCCGCAACGAAAGGACCGTTCTTCTCATAGCCCGGCACCGTGATTGGACCGGTAATACGCAGGAGGTCTTCTAACACACGCCCATTGATGGCAATGACGCCGTCAAAGTCTTGTGGCGTGTCTGAGAGATTGTACAAATGCATTGCACGTTCTGCATTAGTGGGAAAGTCCAAATCCCAATTACTATCACGAAACTTCATCGTCGTAACATTCAGCCACCGTGCAAATGATGGTGGCGCCGGAATATCGGATTTGATTTCTTTATCTAAATGGTTTGCATCACGGACATCCCAGTGCACAACACGAGCATTTTTGATTTCAATCGTCGCATACTGACCCAAAAATCCGCCACCGGGACGCAGTTCCATATCGTTTTGCAACAACACGAGATAATGCCGTGACACATCGTCAATGACAAAAATCTTGCGTGCCAACAGTGCAAACGTTTTTGCGTCGTTCTTTACATCCTCTCCCAATGCAAGTGTTGCAATCTTTTTTTCTGCAAAATCAAAGATTTTATCCAAGACGACATCTTCGTTGTTTTTGCCATACCACAACACGCCACCGGCAAGGAGCGCGAGAAGCAAAAGGAAAAAAACACTATATTTTATTATTTTTTTCAGCATAAAAACATTAGTGGTATCCTCAGATACACGTATAGACATTATAGCATGCCCTTGCCACAGAAGAAATGTGCTAAAATAAACACATGAAAAGAAAAATCGTCCGTACACTTATAGCCATTCTCAGTGTGATGGTTTTTGTGGTGTTCTTGCCCATCGTGGACATTATCGCACACTACAATGACCGTGCGACAACGCCGGCCGACTGCGCGGTGATTTTTGGCGCGGCGGTCTGGCGTGACGACATTCCATCGCAAGCACTCTATGACCGCACGATGAGCGCTGCACAACTCTACCACGACGGCCTCGTAAAATGTCTGGTGCTCTCCGGTGGCGCCAGTACCTATGGCGCGCACGAAGTCGCCGTGATGCAGGACCTCCTCATCGCAGATCATGTCCCGCAAGACGTCTTCATCCTTGATCCCCACGGAAAAAACACGACAACAACACTCAACAACCTCGACAAAACAAAATCCTATATCTTTGTCTCCAATGATTTCCATCTTGCACGCATTGCCCTATTGGCCTATCGTGCAGACATTGCGCACTTTGCATTACACAAAGCAACATACTACAATGGAAGATATAAAAAGGAACCGTATTTTTTGCTTCGTGAAATCGGTGGTCTGCTTTACTACTTTTTCGGTCTCAATCAATTACAGCATTTTTACTATACTCATTTTACATAAATCCTATGACAAAAAAAATGTCCCCTGTCGTCGTCGTTGATATCGGCGCAAGCCACACGCGTTTTGCACTCTTCTCACAAAACAACCACCTCTCGCACAAAAAAACATTCCCAACCTGCAACCATAAAAGTGGCGCAAAAAATACCAAAGATCTCCTCGCGCAACTGCGCGCCTTTCTCGCTCCACACAAACAAAAATCGCTTCGTGGAATTGGTGTGAGTGTTGCAGGTCCGCTGACGACAAACCGTAAGGGCTTTCACCCTACCACACTTGCTTCTGACACCATTGCGATTGTTGCACCTTTTGAACGCGCGACGGGATTAAAAACCTTTCTACTCAATGATACAACGTCCGCCGTAATCGCCATTGGCAAAATGACGTTCCCGCAGAAAAAAAACATTGCCTACATCACACTTTCAACGGGCATTGGCGTTGGCGCTATTGTAGACGGTCACGTCCTTCATGGTCGGCGCGGAAATGCCGGAGAACTTGGCCATGCAACGGTTTTTTCTCCTTATACCAATAGCACGCACAGTTGGGAGCACTATATTGCCGGCCACAGAAATAACAACAAGGGCATCGTGCGATTTTATCAAAAATGGGCCGTTGCACACAATATTGATATCAACAAAAACTACAAAACACCCAAAGATCTTTTTCGTGCTCACAAAAACAAACACAAAGACATCCGTGGCTTTATGACCGAGGTGGGCAAAATCAACGCGCAAGGCGTCGCCAATGTCATGTATGCCTATGATCCAAGTGTTATCATCTTTGGAGGCTCAATCGCCTACCATAACTACGATGTACTCATCCGTGGTATTCGCAGACACATTCGCAGAGACCTCATCAGACCACTGCCACACTTCACACGCACGACACTCGGTGACAACATCTCACTTTATGGCGTTGGCTACTGGACATATGATCATCTACAAAAAAAATAACCACAAACATCCCGACAATAAAATCATCGCTAAAGGATGACGTCTCGCACAAAAAAGCAAAACCGCCGACAATCATCAGCGGTTTTATCGATGAAAAAATCTCCTCATACCGGAAATCCTGCATCATCAATTTATCCTATTGCAGTAATGCGATAATATCTTCATTTTTTACAACGACATACGTTTCGCCATCTCGTTCAAACTCATCACCGGAATATTTTTTGTACAAAACAATGTCTCCTTTCTTAACGGGCGCATTGTCTCCAACGGCGATTACCTCCGCTTCTTGAGATTTTTGATCATCTGCCGTATCCGGACGATACAATCCGGCTTCTGTTTTTTCTGCTTGTTTTTGTGGTGTAAGGAGGACATGCTCTCCCAATGGTTTGATAGTCATAGCACGTTATTTAAGAAATTACTTCTCCAGTATAACAAAAATTAGCACTCTGTCAAGCAGAGTGCCAGTACACTATAATTTGTCATAGTTATGCATCACCAGCTGGGCATCAATCTGCTTTACAAGCTCAATCACAACAGAAACGACAATCAAGATACTCGTTCCACCGATCGTCAACAGATTAGACCCATGTAAAAACGATTGCACAATAATTGGCATAATGGCAATAAGCCCCAAAAAGATTGCTCCGGCAAGCGTAATCCGTGTTGTGATGCGCTGGAGATAATCAACCGTTTCTTTGCCCGGTCGCACACCCTGGATATAGCCTCCTTGTCCTTGCAGGTTTTTGGCAATTTTTTCCGGATCAAAAATAACAGCAGTATAAAAATAGGTAAACAACACCACAAGCAAAAAGTACATCGTACCGTAGATTCCCGTGTGTTGAAAAAACGCCAAGACACCGGAACCAAATTCAACCAACTTGGGATTTGAGCTTGCAACCATCATCTGTCCAACCATCGTCGGCATCGTTACAAGAGAAACGGCAAAGATAATAGGGATGACACCTGCCTGGTTAACTTTCAGTGGCAGTTGTGCCTGTGGTGATCCAACGCCCGTACGTGTACGACGCGCATATGAGATCGGGATGATGCGTTGTCCTTCTGAGACGGCGACGACGCCGATAATCGTCAAAATGATAATGACGATAAAACTCAGATACGTAAAAATCTGTGATGGATCAAACGTTGCAAAAATACGCGATAATGCACTTGGCAAACTTGCGACAATGCCGGCAAAAATCATCAAGGAGACACCGTTGCCAAGTTTCTTTTCTGTAATTAATTCCCCAAGCCACATGAGAAAAATAGTACCGGCCGTTGCCGTAATGACAAGGATTACCGTATGAAAGGCTGAAAGATTTGTAATAATCCCTTGTGATTTGAGGAGCGCAAGCATTGCAAATGTTTGCACAATTGCAAGTGGCACGGTAAGTACACGTGTAATCGTATTAAATTTTGCGCGTCCGGCCTCCCCTTCTTCTTTGTGTAACTGCTCTAATCGCGGTACCATCATCGTCAACAACTGCATAATGATGGAGCTTGTAATATAGGGACCCAGACCAAGGAGTACGATAGAAATTTTGGAAAGACCACCGCCGGAAAAAATATTCAGAAGTCCGACAAGTTGATTACCTTCAAAGAGATCACGCAAACGAGTCACATCAACACTTGGCAACGGAATATTTGCAGCCAAACGAAAAATCACCAACACAAAAAGGATAAAGAGAATTTTTTTGCGCAAGTCTTCAATGGCAAAAATATTCTTAAATTTTCCAAGCATACCGATACAACATAATAATTAAGACAATACCTGTTATTATACACGAAATCTTCTTTTTTTCAAGAGAATAACATGCTACTACTCTGCCTTTTGCGCATACAACACAATACTGCGACGTTTATGTGCACGCCCCTTTTTATCGCGATGCTTGTGCGATTTATATACCTTGTGCAGTGTAAAAAACTCCGCAAGGTCATCTTCGATTTCTTCTTGCCAAAAAACATGCTCCTGAATGCCGATGTGAGGGTGGATATAGCTACCGTCTTCATCACCGGGATACTGTTGCAACAACGTCGCCGCATTCAAATCTCCATCACGCAAAAACGTTTTGAGAAAAAGAAATCCTCCCGGCACCAAAACACGTTTGATTTCTGCAAGAAGCGCACGGCGGTTCTCTTTGGTAAGCACATGACTGACCATCATATCAAGAACGATTTTTTGACTCTCGTCTTTTAGTGGAATGGGCTGATTGATGTTGTGAACATAAAATTGTACGTCCAGCTGTCGCTCTATGGCTTTTCGTTTTGCTTGTGCAATTGCCTGTGCCGACAAATCATAACCAATTCCCGAACAAGCATACTGCGCGCAAACATAAAGCACATTGCGTCCATTGCCACATCCGATATCCAAAACACAATCACCCTGCGTTGGGAGGTCATACGCATCGCGACGTCGCAACCACCGAAAAAACTTTTCCAAATCACTGCTATGCGTATCCGATAACAGCAAATGCGCGTGTTGATCATATTCACGATCCCAAAAATGCGCCCGTGCCGTTGTGCGTTTTTTGCGCTTTATCTGTGCTTTTTTGCGATGTGGTCCTCTTCCCATATTATCTGTTCTTTACCATACCTTGTCGCTTCCACTCATACAACACAACGGCCGTGGCAACAGAGACATTCAGTGATTCAACGCCGTTTTCCATGGGAATGGGTGTGACAAAATCACAATGCTCACGAACCTTCTGTGAAATCCCGCGCCCCTCGGCGCCAACAACAATGGCACTACGCCCATCAAACGACTGATCCCAAATTGTGCCGGCGGGATGCGAATTGTTCCCATCGTCCATGTCAATACCATACACCCAAAAATCATCCTTCTGTACATCAGCAATCATTTGATTGGTTCCCGCAAACTGAATAATGGGAACCTTATGCACACTGCCGGCCGATGTCGTAAACACAACACTATTGATTGGCGCTTGCTTGTGTGATGGCACACAAATCGCTGTCACGCCAACCGCGGCGGCACTGCGAATAATCGCGCCAAAATTCTGCACATCTTCAATGCCATCGATGATAACAACAAGTGCGCGGTCACTCTTGTTGACGCGCTCTTGGATATCGTGCCATGACGCATACTGATACCCTGCATAATACGCACCGATGCCCTGTGTCTGCACGTGACCAAAAAGCTTGAGTGCCTTTGTCTTGTCAATTTTTGTGACACGTATCTTATTGTGACGTGCCAATTGGACGATATTTTCGACGTTGCGCGCAGTATCGTGCACAACAAAAATCTCACGCAGACGCTCTGGCGCATCATGCAACGTTTCTTGCACGACATTGCGTCCATAGATATAAAAACCCTTTGCTTTTGGTGTGCGATGTTTCATCATTGATAAATCTTAATCTCTTTTTGACCACCCTGTATTATAGCACAAAACGAATGCGTTTCCTCATGCCAAAATATGCACCAAAGCACGACGAATATCATCATAGGCAACACGACCATTGAGAAAATCATAAAGTGGCTTCAAGCGAATTTCTCCCCGATCACTATAGAGTGTGTCTATGGCATCAGTCTCCGCAAGCGCATCATATGCACGACGCACGTCCTCCACAAGCGTCGCATCAATAACGAGGTGCTGCGTTTCCACGTCCTCCCCTCTGCCTAGCAGAGAAAGAATATGCCCGATAATCGTTCCAACGGCAAGCCCGCGTTCACGTGCAATCTCTTCCAATGATTTTCCCTCACGCAAAAGCTCTTGTGTTTTTTCTGTTGTCGTTTTTCGTGCTTGCTCTTTCTGCGTCTTATAATCATAAGCATCCTCTGTGCCATGTGCTTGCAGGATAAATGCTTTTATGGCATGCTCTTTATGCTCTTGTGTCTGCTTGTTTTCCAGCAGTTCTCTTTTGTGAGATAACGCCTTGAAACGCTTGTCAACTTTAATCGTTAAGGGATCTACCTGCGAAGCCATCGCATTAAACCCCCGGATGTAGAGTCCCTCTATACTACGCACACGTGATAGCGCAACATAGCCCTGTCCCACTTCAAAACACTTTGAAAGATCAATTTCCGCCGCATCAAGAGACATGCCCTGTGATTTATGCACCGTCATCGCCCATGCAAGACGCAACGGCACCTGTCTAATCATCGCAAGACGTTTGCCATCTTTTTCGCGCACCCACTCTTCCGGCGTTGCGAGAACGTGTCCACCGGTATAGAGCTCAACAAGAGGATACCCACAATCCTTATCAATGGCAATCACCGTACCAAGCGAGCCGTTAATATATCCCTTTTCATAATTATTTTTGACAAACATCACCTGCGCACCCTCACGAAGTTCCACGACCTCCGGCGCAAGACATCCGCGCTTTAGCGCCTCAATACCCGCCACACTACCCTGCGTCTCCATTTCATAAAAAAACGATTGGGCATCTATTTTTTCCAGTGCCACACTGTTGATACGGTCCACATCCTCATTGTGTGTATACAGACGCGTTGGCTCAAGCCCATCGGCAACCGTCGCATCAAATCGCTCTGCCAAATCTTCCAGGTCTCCGTCAGTCATTTCTCCGCTACGCATAATACTCAGTAAGCGCAACAGCGCATCATCTTCACGTTGACGATGTTGCTCCGAAATATAACATGGCACAATCTGCGCATCAAGCCATGCCTGAGACTGCCACGCATAACGCTTATGTCCTTTGCCGTTACGGCTTGCATTAGCACCACCAATTGGCGGTAATTGAAAAAAATCACCACAAAACACCACTTGCATGCCACCAAATGCCATTGACTGCTCGCAATGCGCGTCACGACAAATCTGATCCACACCATCGAGAAACGCCGGTGAAATCATGGAGATTTCATCAATGATAAGTACCGACGCCTTACGAATTCGCGCGCTCAGAGCACTTCTCTCTGCGAGTTGCCCTCGTAACTCGTCCGTCAATGTGTCAGCAATCCCCATACCCGACCAACTGTGAATGGTCGTTCCATTGATGTGTGTTGCGGCAATGCCCGTTGATGCGGTTACTGCCGGCTCAATGTGATGTGTTCGTAGCCAATGGATATAGCGATTGAGAACGTGTGTTTTCCCACTACCGGCCTCTCCCGTCAAAAAAACGTTCTCACCTTGTTTAAGAATATCAAGCGCCGTTTCCTGCTTCATGATCTTGTCTTGTGTCGTGAGGAGCGTCTGCGTCCACTCTTTTTTTGAAACAATCTAAGAATAAGTGGAATGCCAATGGTTATAATCATCGTCACCGTCTGTGGTGACATGCCCGTTTTTTTGCTAATTGGTCGCACGATCTTATGCAAAAGTCCTTGTGGTATCCGCATGACATTGTATTAATAATAAAAACACCTACCATATACTCTTAGTATACGCCCAACAGAAACACAACGCAACGCACGATAACGACAACCAAAACCGCCTCACCATGACAGTGACAACGATTTCCTACCACAAAACACGCCATCCACTCATCGCACACAAAAAACACCACATCAAAAAATGACGATAAAACGATGCAATGATGATTATATTTTTTTACGCTTACGCAAAACACGCAAACGTGCGAGCTCTTTTTCAAGAAGTGCGGCAACCCGTGCATACTCAATGCTTGAGGGATCTGTTTGTTCTTCTTTTAGTTTCTCTGCACGCGCAATCGCTTCCTGAAGGCGTTTTTCATCAATGTCCTCCGCTTTGAGTGCGCCATCTGCAAGCACCCGCACAACAGAATCCTGCAACACTTCCACAAATCCACCATGGACGGCAAGCGAAACTTCTTCGCTGTTGTTGCGCACAACAATCTCACCGGCGCCAATACTTGCCAACAGTGGAATGTGTTGCGGAAGGATGGTAATCTGCCCCGCCCTTGTGTCAGCCGTAACTGACGTCGCCTCGGACGCATAGACAATACCCTCCGGTGTCGTAATGCTAAAATCAATTAATGCCATACGTATTATTTTTTATTGTGTGCGGCAACAACCTCATCAATCGATCCTTTCATATAAAACGCACTCTCCTCTTTATCATCATGCTTTCCTTCAAGGATTTCTTTAAAACCGCGAATCGTGTCTTCCAAAGAGGTGTACTTTCCGGCGCTTCCCGTAAAGACCTCTGCCACAAAAAACGGCTGTGAGAAAAACTTCTGGATTTTTCGCGCACGAGCTACCGTCAATTTATCTTCATCAGACAATTCATCCATTCCAAGAATTGCGATAATATCTTGCAAATCTTTATAGCGTTGCAATACTTTCTGCACACCACGCGCTACATTGTAATGCTCTTCTCCCACGACGAGAGGGTCAAGGATGTTTGACGTAGAGTCCAATGGGTCAATTGCCGGATAGATACCAATCTCTGTCAATGCACGATCCAACACAACCGTAGAATCAAGGTGCGCAAACGTCGTTGCCGGCGCCGGGTCCGTCAAGTCATCCGCCGGCACATAAACGGCTTGCACCGATGTAATCGAACCATTTTTTGTAGATGTGATACGCTCTTGCAGGGTTCCCATTTCTTCCGCAAGTGTTGATTGATATCCCACCGCTGATGGAATTCGTCCAAGAAGCGCACTAAGCTCCGACCCGGCCTGCGTAAAACGAAAGATATTATCAACAAAAAACAAGACGTCTTTGTGTTCCGCATCACGAAAATGCTCTGCAATGGTCAGTCCGGTCAGTCCGATACGTGCGCGTGCTCCCGGTGGCTCATTCATCTGACCAAAGACAAGCGCTGTCTTATCCAACACGCCGGACTCTTCCATTTCACGATACAAGTCATTCCCTTCACGTGTACGTTCACCCACGCCGGCAAATACCGAATTTCCGCCATGCTCCGCCGCGATGTTGCGAATCAATTCTTGGATAAGCACCGTCTTACCGACACCGGCACCACCAAAAAGGCCCACCTTTCCCCCTTTGACAAAGGGACAGATGAGATCAATAACTTTGATACCTGTTTCAAAAATTTCATCATGCGTAGAAAGTTCCGTGAAATCCGGTGCACTGCGATGAATGGGATTTCTCTGGACGTCTTTTGGCACCGGTTTTTCATCAATCGGGTCGCCTTTGACATCAAACATGCGTCCCAAAATGGCTTCACCAACGGGCACCGTCATCGGAGAACCCGTGGCACGGACATGGTCTCCACGTTTGAGTCCGTCTGTTGCACTCATCGCAACCGCACGGACAGTCTCAGCGCCGAGATGTTGTTGCACTTCCAAAACAATCTTTTGATCGTCTTGTCCCACTTCCAAGGCGTCATAAATCTTTGGAAGATGTTCTTCAAACTTTACATCCACGACGGGACCAATGATTTGTGTTATCGTTCCTGTTGTTGTATCACTCATGATATTATAATTACCAATTACTATGTTATTAATCTGTAACTCTTCTGACAACACGTCAACACCTGTCCTCAAAAGAACAACAGAATCTACTCCAATGCCGCACGGCCCGCAGAGATTTCACTGATTTCTTGTGTAATCTTTGCTTGGCGAATTTTATTATACGTCAATGTCAAATCATCGACAATGTCACCGGCGGCATCCGTTGCGTTTTTCATGGCAAGCATCCGCGATGATTCTTCAGATGCATTAGACTCATAGAGGGCATGCAGAATTTGCGACTCAATGACACGTGGCACCAGCGCCTCCAACACTTCTTCATTTGATGGTTCAATGAGATAGTCATGTGTTGTGTGTTCTGAGTGTTCTTCCGGCTCTTTTTCCTCATTATTTTCCATCTCTTCTACCGAAAGCACTTCCATCTCGGCAAGTTGCTTTGCTAGATCACGATGAGACACGGGAAGCAGTTGACGAATTTTTTGCTCCTGCGAAATGGCATTGACATAGTCCGTGTAGACAATCGCAACCTTATCATACGTTCCGTCAGAAAACGTATCAAAAATCAACTTTACAAGCGGTGCGACACTCTGTGAATTTGATGTATTAACCATCTCGGGAAATGTAGCAATGGGATCTTTGCCAAGCGTTTTTGCTATGTGATCCGCCTTCTTGCCAATGGTAACGAAATCAATCGTAATTTTTTCTACAGACATATGCTCTGTATCACGCTTGCGACGTGAACGTGCCAAAACATCCGGTCGCGCAAGCATAGAACGCACAAGGCGATGCAAAGCCGCATTAAAAGACCCGCAAAGTCCTTTGTTGGATGCGATGACGATAACCAGGACATGTGACACATCACGCACGGCAAGGAGCGGATGCTCTTTACGTACATGCGGTGCAACATTGGCAAAAAGCGCATGCATCGCCGTTGCATACGGTCGCAATGCCAAAACTTGCGCAACCGCTTTTTTCATCTTTGCAGCGCTCACGACCTCCATCGCCTTGGTTACTTTACGCGTGTTACCAATGGATGTGATACGTCTTTTAATATCAAGTGTTCCTGCCATATAATCGTACTAACATGCAAAAAATTACGTCATTTCCTTATACTCCTTGAGCACCGCTTCAATCTCAGCAACGATGTCATCGCTCAAGTCTTTTTCTTTTTCAATTTTTTCAAGAAGTTCCGGATGCGTTGTCGCGACAAACTGGTGCAAGCCTTCTTCCCACGCAACAATGTCCTCCGGAGCAACATCATCTGCAAATCCCTTTGTCACGGCATAGATAATGATTGCCTGTTGTGCAACAGAAAGTGGCGCATACTGTCCCTGTTTCAAAATCTCTACAGTGCGTTTTCCGCGTTCAAGTTTCTGTCGTGTGTCTTCATCGACATCAGAACCAAACGCCGCAAATGCTTCCAACTCACGATACTGCGCCAAATCAAGGCGAAGCGTCCCTGAAAGTTTTTTCATGATTTTCGTCTGTGCGCTGGAGCCAACACGCGACACGGAAAGTCCCGCATTAATTGCCGGACGAATTCCTTTGTTAAACAAATCACTCTCCAAGTAAATTTGTCCGTCGGTAATGGAAATCACATTTGTCGGAATATACGCACTCACATCTCCCGCCTGCGTTTCAATAATTGGCAGTGCTGTGACAGATCCGCCACCATTTGCTTCATTGAGTCGCGCGCTACGCTCAAGCAAACGTGAATGCAGATAAAACACATCACCGGGATATGCCTCACGTCCCGGTGGACGCTTGAGAAGCAGTGACATTTGACGATACGACATGGCATGTTTTGAAAGGTCATCATAGACAATGAGGACGTCTTCACCTTTCTCCATAAAGTATTCTGAAAGCGCCGCACCAGAATAGGGCGCAAGAAAGTTCATCGCAGCCGACATGCTCGCCCCCGCCAAAATAACCGTCGTATAGTCCATTGCGCCGGCCTCTTCCAATTTTTTTGTAATTTTGCGAATCTTGCTTTCACGCTGTCCAATGGCAACATAGATACATTTAATCTTTTGTCCTTTCTGATTGATGATCGCATCAATGGCAACAGCTGTTTTACCGGTTTGACGGTCTCCGATAATAAGCTCACGTTGTCCACGCCCAATCGGTACCATGGCATCAATCGCCTTGATCCCCGTCTGCATTGGCTCACTCACCGGCTCGCGGGTCATGACGCCCGGTGCGATTTTCTCTACGGGAGCAAACGCCGTCGTTGCAATCTCTCCCTTACCATCAAGCGGTTCTAAAAGAGCGTTGACCGTCCGCCCAATCATTGCCTCTCCGACAGGCACTGACAAAATCCGTCCCGTCCCCCGTGCGATGTCTCCCTCGGCGATATCTTTATAATTCCCAAAGATGACAACACCGATTTCGTCTTCTTCAAGATTGAGTGCCAATCCGGAAATCTTTTTACCATTGTGCGTTTCAATGCTGACGATTTCACTCGCTGCGATATCATCAAGGCCGGCAATTTTTGCAATACCATCACCAACTTCCAAGACGGTGCCCACCTGTTCTTGTTGTGTGTCTTGTTCATACCCTGCAATTTCTTGTGCAAGTTTTTCTATAATACGTTGTGCATGAGCCATAATATTCTACTTAGTGGATATTAGATAATTTATGTGTAACAGTTTCTTCCAAACGTGCCAGAGAGCGCGCTGTTGAGAAATCCAATAATGTGTTGTTGTATTTGACATACATACCGCCCAGAATCGCCGGGTCAACATAAACGTTCCGGACAACATCAGGTGCAATATCCAATGCCGACAAAACGCGTGTCACCGTATCATCAGAAATTTCTTGCGGAACGCGTATAAGCACCTCCGGCAAGGCATTGTGTCGTGCAAGGATTGTGCGATAAGCGCGAACAATGCTGTCCCGCATATACAGTGCGCCCTGTTTTTTGAGAAATGCGACAAAACGTTCCAGCATTTTCTCACATGCCTCCTCTGACGAACACGTCTTTGTGCTCTGATAGAGAGCTTGTGCGTATTGTTGTGCGCTATATCTCATGATGTTTTTTTTGCATATTCTCTAACTCTTGCATGATGTACTGCTCATTGGTGTCGCGCAGTTCTCGATGCAAAACTTTTTTTGCAACCGCCACCACCAAATGCACGATGTCTTTTTGTACACTCTGCATGAGTTGCTCTTTTTCTTGAGCGATTACCTGCTCAGCATGCGTAAGCATTTCTGCCGTACGCTTCTGCGCATCATCCTGGGCCTGTGCAAGCGTTTGCTTTGCTTGCGTCTGCGCAAGAGCAACGATCTCCTGTGCTTTCATTTTTGCCTCTGCAAGTTCTTTTGTGATTTTTTCTTGTGCTTCTTGCGTCTGCGCTTCAATCCGTGCAACCGCTTTTGCACTTTCTTCTATCGTTTTGCGTCGCTTTTCAATTGCAGCAAGAAGTGGCTTAAAAAGCAACTTATGCAAAATGAAAAGCAAAATGACAAAATTGAAAATTTGTACACTCAGCAATCGCCAATCAATGCCAAATTGTTGAAAAATATCCATAAATTAATCTATGATCATCAGATAAAAATGTCCGTTCTTTCGTTGCGCATCGTGTAGAGATGCTCTATCATCATTGTACACAAAGCGCAACCATGTCTTTCGTCGCGCAATTAGCCAACGAATTTTGCGATAAAGGCAATGACCAAGGCAAAAATTGCCAATGCCTCCGTAAAGGCAATACCGATAAACATCGTCGCTTGAATCTTTCCCGCCATTTCAGGATTGCGACCCATCGCCTCCAAGGCACGACCAACGATAATACCGATACCGATACCGGGGCCGATAGCGCCGAGTCCCATTGCAAGTCCCATAGCGAGAACCTTTGCTGCTTCTGTCTCCATATACTTTATGGTTAATGAAATTATGTTATTAATACAATTGACAACTCTCTAGAGTTCTCATTTCCGTTTCTGTGCTCTGGCGCACAGCAACAGAAATCAATCCTCTAATGTTCCGGATGCGTAATCGCAATTTTGACAAAAAACAACGTCAAAAGCGCAAACACCGCCGCCTGGATAAATCCGATAAAGAGTTCAAACATCATTAGTGGCACGGGAAGGAAAAACGGAACAAAAAACATCGTCACGGCAATCAAAACTTCCCCGGCAAAAATATTACCAAACAAACGAAAAGAAAATGCGATCAGACGTGCAAACTCACTTACCAATTCTATCAGACCGATAAAAAAATTCAAGGGGGACGAAAAATTAATAAACTTCTTCAAATACGAAAAGATGCCAAGCGAACGCAGTCCGGCAATTTCAATAACGACAAAAACAATCAGTGCCAGCGCAATCGTTACATTGAGATCCGTATTGACACTACGTAGTAGCGGTACAGTCCCGTCCTCTGTGTGAAATGTCAAACTCCCGACACCGGGCAAAAACTCCATCCAATTTGACCCCCAGATAAACAAAAAAAGTGTCGCAAGAAGTGGGAAAAATGCAATGGTAAGTTTGCGATCTTCAAGGACCTCATCAATAAAATCCAAAATATAATCAAAAAGCATCTCAAAAAATGTCTGCACACGTCCCGGTTTGTCATGAGAAAACGTCCGATGCACCAACAATGCCAAAAGTCCCAACACAATCATGACCACAAAACTCATGATCAGCGTATTGGTAATCGGTATACCAAAAAATGTCCCCAGTTTTTCCGCCGCAATGGAAATATGCGGTCCGGCAGCATGTTCTGTAGCGGTTGCCGCATCATGCACGGCCTCTTGCGGAAAGCGTGCAAGATTTTCACTGGCAAGTTGTGTCGTAGATTCTGTCATTGTTATTGTTTATTCTTTGTTGTGGTGGATGGTTTCTTTGCTCCATGACTCACACTGCGCAAAACGGCCGTGACTTTTCTTACGGCAAGGAGTGACGCAATCAGCATGCCACAAACAGCGCCGGTAATAAGAAAGAAAAAACCACCTCCTATGGACTGGTCAATTAAATACCCCACGCCCGTCAAGACAATAATTGGCACGACGAGCAGGATGGTAAGTTCCATTGTCAACGACATGAGCGATAACTCTTCAACAATGTCTTGTGTTTTTTGTTTCATGAAGGCATCTCAAAAGAGCAACACTAGAGATTGTACACCACTCTATAGATTTTTGCAAGTAAAAAAGCGCAGGCATGCCTACGCTTTTTTCTCTTATTTTTCCTCCATTACAAATATTTTGCCCGTACCAACTGTGGCACCGTATAGCGCTTTGGGTCAAGAAATTTAATGCCCATTTTACTGAACAAAAAATCAATAATTTGCCCAGCACTTTCTGCCGCATCGGCTCGCCCATACAACTCCACGATACGCATTTCATCTTTTCCATTTTTGTGAAATGTAAAGACGTAAATCCCGAAATCATCCCTATGTTTTTGTGGGATATTTTGTCGTAACATGTCTGACACAGATTCTATGCCTGAGAAAGCATTGACATCTTTAACCGGTGGGTCAATACGACCGGCGCTTGCCATCTCTATGATGGTTTTGGTCGGGACATTCTTGTTTGCGTGGTGATATTCACCAATGCTCACAAGTTTCCCCAAGTCACCATCCTGGATATGAGCAAAAATCTTATTGAGCGCCAACGAAAGGTTGTGCGCGTACACCAACAGACATTTGCCATCGGGATCTTTGTTTTCCCAATGTTGACCAGCACCAAGTACTGGTATCCGCTCTTTCTGACAATG
>CAZMCZ010000009.1:0-15785 GCA_964565145.1 uncultured Pseudobdellovibrionaceae bacterium
AAAATTTTAAGACTTGGTTTGGATAGATCAAAGGATGATGAGGGTATTGCAATGTATGAACAACAAAAAATTGAAGGCATGGATGATTTTGCGGGATTTGATGGGTACTTGGCAATTTCACTTGCGCTGGGCATGGATGGCAAAAAACGTGATTTTCGTGATGTATTTAATGTGTTAACGGATTATTATGTTGTAAAAGGAGAAACTTATCCTAAAGCGCAAAATAAAGCATGGAGTCGGTGTGTACGCACATTTAGAGGAACAACAGGAAGTACACCGGGGGCATGTTTTACAAAAGACCTGTCTTACAGAGAAAATAATATTGGCGTATGGAACTTAGTAAAACAAAACTCTCCTGAGGTGCGGAGATTTATGATTGGAAAATATGATCCCACAAATGCACGTCATATTTGGATATTGGATCAACTCAACATTACAGAAAAAGATTTGCATCATTTAGAAAAATAACGCTTTATCTTTATTGTTTTTTTGTGTGTTTTTGTCTATCGTTCTTTTTTTACAGGATTTACTTACCACCTTTTTCGCGGTAGAATAAGGATACTATGAAACCCATATTTTCATCACGAGATTGGCAAAAAGATTTCAAAAAGAACACCTTCTTGCATCGTTTTTTTCGCGTGATTGCCCAGTGGTACGATAAGCACATCACACCCCTACTACACACCAAAACACCTTCTCCCCATCAACACTCCGTGCATTATAACGCACCACCCGCACAAGAGCAAAACCGCACCGCCCCCCAACGCTTTTTACAAAAAATAATGACAAGACCGTTTAAAAAACGACCCACGCACAAAAACACACCAAAAGATCCGCGCCGATGGCGACGCATCTTTGCTGTTATAATGCGATGGATTCTTATCCTTGCGCTTGTGGGATTTATCGCGCTTGTAGGTGTTTTTATTTATTTTTCAAAGGACTTGCCGGAGCCCGGTAAAGTCAACACGCGCTTCATCGCCGAGTCTACAAAAATCTACGACCGTACCGGCGAAGTGCTTCTCTACGATGTCCATGGTGAAGAAAAGCGCACCATCATTCCCTTTGATGAAATGCCCCAAAGCATCAAAGATGCGACAATTGCTCTGGAAGACCGTGATTTCTATCATCATCATGGCATCCGTCTAAAAGCGATTGCTCGCGCATTTCTCTCTCGCGTGTTTCACATCGGCACACCAAGTGGTGGGTCTACCATCACACAACAATTGGTAAAAAACTCCATTCTTACCAATGAGCGTTCTATAACACGCAAAATCAAAGAAGCGATTCTTGCTATTGAAATTGAGCTTAAATTCAGTAAAGATGAGATTTTGGGAATGTATCTCAATGAAATCCCCTATGGTTCCAATGCTTATGGTGTGGAGGCTGCCGCGCAAACCTTTTTTAATAAACACGCCAAAGACCTCACCTATGCCGAAGCGGCGATGCTCGCAGCGCTTCCACAGGCGCCCTCACGCTATTCCCCCTATGGCAGTCATCGCGACCTCCTCAAAGGTCGTCAAGAATACGCCCTTGATCAAATGCGTGCATTAGGATTTATAAATGAACAACAAGCTACAGATGCAAAAAGTGTGGACATTTTTTCCACATTAAATCAAAGCAAAGAAAACATCAACGCGCCACATTTTGTCTTTTATATCCTTGATCAAATTGAAGAAACGTATGGGAAAGACTACCTCAAAGAAAACGGGCTCACAATTATCACAACACTGGATTGGGAGAAACAACAGCTTGCAGAAAAAATCGTCAAAGAACATGCTCTCACAAATACTAAGGCTTATAACGCAGAAAACGCCGCTCTTGTTGCGATTGATTCACACACCGGAGAAATCCTCACAATGGTTGGTTCTCGTGATTACTTTGACAAGGATATTGACGGCAATGTCAATGTCGCGCTCGCAAAGCGTCAACCGGGGTCATCCTTTAAGCCCTACATCTACCTTCTCTCTTTTATAAAGGGCTACACACCGGAAACGATTCTCTATGATGTTGAGACGGATTTTCCAATTCTTGATCAAGGTCGCGACTACACACCGCAAAATTATAGCGGTACCTTTCATGGACCACTCAAAATCAAAGAAGCCCTTGGACAATCTCTCAATATCCCCGCCGTAAAAGCTCTCTATCTTGTGGGTATTCCCGATACGATTTCTTTTGTAAAAGACCTTGGTATCACAACACTTGATGACCCTGAGCGTTATGGGCTTGCGCTCGTCCTTGGTGGTGGTGAAGTGCGACTCCTTGACCATGTTGCGGGATTTTCCGTTTTTGCAAACAACGGCATAAAACACAAAAAATACGCCATCAAAGAAATTCGTGATAAAAATGGCGCCACACTGCAAATAAATCAAAAAGATGATGGGGAGCGCTTAATTGATGAAAAATACATCGCCATGCTCTCTCACATCCTCTCTACAAACAAGTATCGTGCTCCGGCTTTTGGTGAAAACAACCCCCTTCGTTTCGATGATCGTCCCGTCGCGGCAAAAACCGGCACAACTAATGAGAATCGTGATGCGTGGACGATTGGCTACACACCGGATGTTGCTGTGGGTGTGTGGGCTGGGAATAATGATAATCGTCGCATGAATGGTCGTGGCGTCGGTGCAAATGCCGCCGCACCGATTTTTCGCGATTTCATCCTGCAAGCGTATCCAAATCCATCACAACAATCATTTCCCACCTACAAAAAAGAAAAAACCAACAAAGACATTCTTGATGGTGAAATCAAAGAAAATAAAAAGAGAAAGGTGTGTCAGATTTCCAAGAAAAAAAATAAATACTGTTTAATAAATAAATTTTGTCCGGATGATCGTATTAAAAAGCGCGTTGTTATTGAGACACACAACATCCTTCACTACGTAAAAAAAGATGATCCGCGTGGTGAGGAGCCGGACGACCCGGAAAAAGACCCTTACTACAAACCATGGGATCGCGGTGTTGTTAATCACTACTCAGAAAATGAAAAGAAGGCGATTTTTGCCTCTGATTTAGAGGAGTGTCAGCGTGATGATTTTGATGATTATACACCGGATATTTCCATTGATACGCTTCGCGTATCCGGCAAAGAGTTGGAGGTGGGCATAAAGACAGACACACCCTTTGATGTTGATGAAATCATGTATCGCATCAATGGCGACACGATAAAAACAACAAAAGATAAAAAAATCCGCTACACCATTCCCGATAATCTCAACCATACCACACTTACCGTGTCTGTTGTGTTAAGGGACGTTGTTGGAAATAGCGCGGAGGATTCCAAGGAAATTTCTGTTGCTTTTTAAGATTTTCTCACACCACTTTTTCAACGCAATAATTTGTACCATCTTTTATATAAAACATTTCTTTTTTTGAAATGTTTTATTTTTTGATTTTTATTTGAAAAAGTATTTTCTCGCCAAGATATTCATTTACAGCATCAATTAATTTCTGTCGATTCGTCCACACTTCCTGCGCCCAAATTGATCGGTGAAATGTGAGAAAAATAACATGATCACGATAGTATTCCGGAATGATATTTATAGCACCACTTTGTCCATATTCTTTCATAATGACTTTTTTAAACACGTGAAAAATCGTTTTATCATCAATATGTTTGGCTGTTGGTGTGTTTAGTGCGTTGTATTTTTTGTGAAATAGTGTTTTGAAATTTTTCATAGATTATGTATTTTTTACCGGCATAACGATATAGGTAAAGTTTTTGTGAACGCCTTTTTTGTCTGCGCCATAAAAAAGAATTGGTGATGTTGCATTATTTATACCAATATACACATCATCTTGCACAATGTGTTGTAAGCCATCCAAAACAAAACGAGGATTAAGTGTAATCTCTTGTTCTTCACCTTCAAGAGAACATGAAATCTTTGCATCGCTCCGTCCTTGTATTTGATTTTTTGTTGTAAGGGCGATGGATTGATCTTTAAATGTGAATTGTACTTCTTGTGTGTTTTGATCAATAATCACAAGCATAATTTTCAGCGCTTCTTTTAATGCTTCTTTTTTTACAATCGCCGTTGTTGTGCTGGATTGTGGGATGATTTGCGTGTAATCAGGATAGGTGCCGTCAATGAGTCGTGCGGTAACTTGTGTATTGTTGTATGTGATAAAAAAATGTCCATCTTGAATTGCGCAAAAAACGTCTTGATCCTCTGTGGTTATTTTTTGGATGTATTGTGAGAGTTTTTGTGGAAAAATATAAACACCCTCTTTAAATAATTCTTCTTTCTGTGTGATAACTTTTGCACTTTGTTCTTTACTCTCACCAAGGCGAAAACTATCTGTTGCGACACAGATTAAATCATGTTCTTTCTTTATCACACCCACGCCCGTTAATTCCGGTCGAATTGTGTTTGTTGTTGCAAAGTGCATGACGTTTTGCAACATTTTTTTAAACACATCCAGCGTTATTGAGAAAAAATGTTGCGACGGGGTTTGTGGAATTAATGGAAATTCTTTCGCATTAGCACCTTTTATTTCCGTGTGAAATTCGCCGGAAGACATTTTTAAAACATCATCATGTACTTCAAGTGTGATGTGTTCTTGTTGTGAGAGTGCATTGAGAAATCCCTGTATAAATTGTGGTGGCACGACAATACTACCCTCTTTTTTGATTTTTGCATTAATGTGTGTGATGACACCCAACTCTAAATTTGTCGCGGAAAAAAACAAAAATCCTTCTTTTGCTTCAATAAGAATATTCTCCAAAATGGGTAGAGTGATGTTTTTTTTCGCAAGACCTTCGATGTGGTGCATTGCTGTGGTGATGGCTTCGTATGTGCAAATAGTATACATATAATTAAATAAAGAAATAATGACTACTAGTGTGTGGATAGGTGGATAAGTGGGTTTTTTCGCTTTGTTGTGGTGTTTTTTAGTGGAAAATAAAATGATAATTTGTGAGGTGTTGTGTGGATAAGAGATGAGATGATCATAGTGTATCTTTTATGTGGATTGTTTTTGTGTTCATCCACATGATGTGTGAGGTTTTTACCACAACATATCACAGGATATAAACACATCTTACACGGTGTAGATTTTATCAAGGAGAAATTGTAACTCTTCAGAAAATTTTTCATCGGTCTTTTTTAAATTCATTATTTTTTCATAGGCGTGGAGGGCCGTCGTATGATCACGTCCGCCAAAATACTTTCCAATACCGGGATAGGACATTGACAATTCAGAGCGTAAAAAAAACATTGCAACTTGTCGCGGACGAACAATTTCTTTTTTACGCGCCTTCCCCAATAACTCTTCGCGTGATGTTTCATAAAAATCAATGACGACATTTAAGATATCATTTGCTTGCACACCACGACGTTGACTACTTTCAATTAATTCAGCAAGCGCGTCTTTTACAAAAGAGAGTGTCGGCTCTTTCTTTTGGAGATCACAAAGAGCGATAATGCGATTAAGGGCGCCTTCAAGCTCTCGGACGTTGTTTTTGATGTTTTCTGCGATGAAATGCAGTGTATCATCGCTGATGTAAAAGTCTTTTTGTTGCGCTTTTTCTTTGAGGATGGCGATACGTGTCTCTAAGTCGGGTGATCCAATGTCTACAATCATTCCACCCTCAAAACGTGAGCGGAGACGATCTTGCAGTGTACTGATTGCCTTTGGTGGACGATCGGAAGAGATGACAATTTGTTTATCTTGCTGGTAAAGCGCATTAAAAATGTGGAAAAACTCTTCTTGTGTTTTTTCTTTTCCGGAGAGAAATTGAACATCATCAATGATGAGGAGGTCGATTTTTTGATATTCTTCTTTAAATTGCGCAATGGTGTGGTTTTTTATTGCGGCGATTAATTCAGAGGTAAAGCGCTCCGATGTTGTGTAGAGGACGCGTCGTGTCGGGTCTTGTTGGAGGGTTGCGTTACCGATGGATTGTAGGAGATGTGTCTTACCAAGGCCAACATGTCCATAAATAAAGAGGGGGTTATAGATTTTGCCAAGATTTTCACTAACGGCAACACAGGCCGCTTTTGCCAACTCATTCTTTTCTCCCACAACAAAAGAGTCAAAAGTGTAGCGGTTGTTGAGGTTTGTTGCGGTTGCGGGACTTGTCGCTGTAGGTGATGGTGGAGTGGATGTTTCTTCGGAGGGTTTTTGAGCTACTAGATCTTCTGTTGGTTGTTGTTGCGCACAGACGGTGCAACTGATTGATTTTATATTCTCATCGTGCTCACGAAGCGCGTTTAGGATGTATGTTTGATACTTGTTTTCCAACCATTCTTTTGCAAAACCGTTTGGCACACCAATGACAACATGATGATCTTTAATGGCACTAATATGTGTTCCTTTAAACCATGTGTTGAAATTTGCCTTTGATATTGACAATTCAATTATACCAAGGGATTTTTCCCATAATTCATCATGCTCCATAGCAAGTATTATTAGTGTTTCTTTATGTGTGAAAAAATTATACCACGAAGTGTGTGTGGATAAAATATTATAACTGTTTATAACATGTTTATAAGAAGTGTGTAATATTTTTTGCAATGTGATTGACAAAAAGAAAAAAGGTGTTTAACAAAAAATGAGAGTTATTAATGATTGTTTTTGCTGTAGTAAACGATAAACGGCGTTTGTGTAAAAGAGATGGGAGAAGATGCACGCACCTGTTTGAAAAAAAGTTATCCACAGTCATATAAAAAGTGATAATCTTTTTTTATAGCGCATGACGCATTGACACAGAGAGCGACGTGTGATACACTAAGCAAACAGATTAGTTGTTAGCGTATTTTATGAAAAGAACATATCAACCCAAAAAGCGAAAACGAAGCCGTGTACACGGATTTTTGAAGCGAGCGCTTACCAAAACCGGACGCAAAGTGTTAAAGCGTCGTCGGCAAAAAGGTCGCGCAAAGTTAACAGTATAACAATGCTTGCGACAGAGCATCGTCTTCGCACACATACGGCGATTACACACACAAAAAAGAACGCTCGACGATTTTATGGCGCACATGGTGTGTGTTTTCTTTTTTTGAAGACCAAAAAAACACAACAATCAAAAGTGGTTGTTATTCTTGGCAAGAAGTTTTCTCGCAAGGCCGTTGTGCGCAACCGACAACGGAGAATTCTGCAAGCGGCGGCGCGAGAAATCATAAAGCGTTTGCCACAAGGCCTACATCTCATCATGAGGTGCAAGAATGATGGAACAATGGTATCATATAAAGATGCTGTTGCCGATTGCGAGGCATTTATAAAAAAAGTACAATCTAAATTTTAAGAAGAGAACCATCATGAATATTTTTTCTACATTTGTCTATGAGCCGATTTATAACGCGCTTATTGCCCTCCATAGTATTTTATGGGGAGAGTTGGGTCTTGCTATTATTGTTTTGACGATTCTTATAAAATTGGCACTTTTTCACCTTTCACAAAAGCAAATTTCCTCACAAAAAGAGATGCAAGAAATTCAACCGAAACTTGCGGAATTAAAAAAGAAATACAAAGATGATCGTGAGCAACTTGCCAAAAAAACAATGGCGCTTTATAAGGAGCACCATATCAATCCTGCTGCGGGATGTGTACCCCTAATCATTCAAATGATTGTTTTTATCACGTTATATCGTGTCATCATCAATTTGGTGCAAACAAGTCACGGCATTGTCGATCAAGGCATTCTCTATAGCATTACACCGCACATAGAGAAGGTCAATGCGATGTTTCTCGGACTGGACCTCGCGCAAAAAGCAACACTTGCAAGCGTAAGCGCGCTCATTCCGCTTGTGACCGCAGCCGCGCAGTATTATCAAATCAAGATGATGCACACCAAAACACAAAACGAAAAGGCTGACAAACAGAAAACATCCCAAACCGACAAAAAGAACGGCGCAGACGGAATGCAAGACTTCGCAACAATCATGTCAAAACAAATGCTTATCATTATCCCCGTGATGACGCTCGTTATCGGGTTTAGTTTTCCGTTGGGATTGACGCTGTATTGGTTGGTGTCTACGCTCTTTATGATTGGACAGCAATGGTTTATAATGAAGAAAGGATAATAACAATACCATGAACGACAAGGAAGCAATTCAAAAAATAATCACAGACGTTCTGTCTTTGCTGGGGTTTGATGTAGAGAATGCATTTCGTGAACTTCTCGATGAAGAAACGGGTGATGTGGATTTGGTGTGTGCGCTAACGACAGCGCATGATTCACAGTTCCTTATCGGTCATCATGGTGCAAACCTCTTTGCGCTAGAGCATATGATCCATACAATTGCACACGCGCAAGGGATTACGACGCGTTTTCGCATAGATATAAATGATTATCGCGAAGGAAAGAAAAAAATGTTTTTTCATATCGCCGACAAAGCCGCAGAAGAAGCTGCGCGTGAGAAAAAGCCCGTTATTTTGCGTCCGATGAATGGGTATGAGCGTCGATTAATTCACACACACCTTGCAAAAAACACACATGTGACAACAGAGAGTATTGGTGAGGGCACGGAGCGCAAAGTTGTTGTAAAACCACAAAGTGTTGTTTGACATGATAAACAAGACGTATGATTGCGCACAAGATCGCATATAATATTGTTATAAGTGGAATTGCCAAGGTCTTATCAATAGCTTTGGCACTTTTTGGTATTGGGATGCTTACGCGGTATCTTGGTCCGGAGGGTTTTGGAAAGTATACGCTGACACTTGCGTTTTTTGCGGCATTTAACGCCTTTGGTGATTTTGGTCTGCACGTTATTGCGACACGAGAAATTTCACGTCCGGGTGTTAATGAAAGTGACATTCTCAGTAAGATTTTTACACTACGTCTCATTATATCAAGCGCCATCTTTGCTTTAGTTTCTCTTTTTGTGTGGTTTCTGCCCTATACGCAAGAAATCCGGATGGCGATTTTTGTTGTTGCGGCCGCGTTTATCTTTGGTTCAAGTTACGGCTTTCTCAATGGGCTTTTTCAGAAGCATCTCGCAATGGATCGCGTCGCTCTTGCGGAGTTGATTGGCAAGGTGTTACAGATGGCCATTATTATTTTTTTAGTGTACTATAAGCTTCCGTTTCTTTTATCAATTATTGCCATTTTTATCGCGATGGTGAGTAATTTTACCATTATTTACCTCTTTTCGCGCTCTTTTGCAACCATTCGGCTCAACGTGGACAAGCGGTATTGGTATGCGTTTTTGCGAGAGTCGTTTCCCATGGGCATCAGTGCCATCGCGACATTTCTCTATTTTAAGGTTGATGCCATTCTCCTCTCTCTTTTGCAAAATGATCATGCCGTTGGTGTGTATGGCGCAGCGTACAAAATCATTGAGACATTGGTGTTTTTTCCGGCGATGGTTGTTGGGTTGGTTTATCCGCTTTTTTCACGTTATATTTTTACCAAACGCGAAACGTTCCTGACCATTGCCAACACAACACTGAAGTTTTTTCTCCTTATCATCGTGCCGTTGGTGATTTTTGTGCAGTTTCTCGCGCCGGACATTATTCACATCATTGGCGGTGATGACTACGACGCCTCCATCGGCATTTTGCGTATTCTTATTTTTGCTCTGGCAAGTATTTTTATAGGACAACTTTTTACAAACATGCTCATTGCGGCAAATTTACAAAAAAAACTCATGATCATCCTGCTGGTTGCAGCAACATTTAACATTATCGCCAACATCCTTCTTATTCCCATTTATTCTTACACGGGCGCAGCCATTGTGTCGGTTGTCACAGAGGTCTTTGTCGCGATTAGCGCCCTTATTGTCGCGCGCTATGCCACACCATACCGCTTTCCATGGCGACTGATCGTTATTATGTTGTTTTGTGCCGGCGTGATGCTTATTGCTTTTTATGTTCTTCCCTTTTCTGTTTATATCAACACCATCATCGCTTTGTTTGTGTATGGTTTGCTCATTTTTCTTTTGCGTATCATCACACTTAACGACATCAAAATGCTTATGCGCAAAACACTTTAATCTCGCACATGTCTATGCCCACAAAAAACCTCTTGGAAAAAACCTTTATCGTTATCGTGCACTACAATAGCGCCGGGCTTCTTCTGGATTGTTTGCGCAGTATAATCGCGACAGCGCCGGAGTGTGCGCACCAAAACATCATCGTTGTGGACAATGCATCAACAGATGGCACACTGGAAGCGGTGCGCAAAAAGTTTCAAAAAGTTTCTTATATTTACAATACGCACAATATCGGATTTGCCGCCGGTGCAAACATTGGCGCTCGGCGCGCACTTGAACAAGGAGCGCGCGAGGTGCTTTTTTGTAATCCGGATGCCGTATTGCAAAAAGGATGCGTGCAACACCTTGTAAGAGTAGCGCAACAGTCACCGGGCGTATTTGCGCCGGTTATTTCAGACACGCAAGGCGCTCTGTGGTTTGCCGGTGGACGCATTGACATGATTCGTCAGCGTGCCGTGCATGATGCGCCAACGCCGTTACCGCAAACACCATACGACACGGGATACCTTTCCGGATGCGTGCTTTGCGTCCACGCAGATGTATTTGCGACAATTGGGCTTTTTGATGAGCGGTTCTTCCTGTATTATGAAGATGCGGACTTCTCTCTGCGTGCTCAGAACGCGGGGTTTGTGACGCAGGTAGTTCCTCGTGCGCGCGCAGTACACGCGGAGCAATCAGAAGATCTCGGTGAGCAAAAAATATACTTTTTGGTTCTTGCGGGATTGTTGTTTTTTTCGCGCAACACACCGTGGTGGCTGAAACCATGGTACTATCTCTACACGTTTGCGCGTCGTATAAAAAATAGCAGTGATCGCTTTTTCTCTCACCCACATGCACAGGCGGTTTATTATGGTTTCAAAGATTATGGCAGAGCAAAACACACCACACATTTCATTCCTGATCGTCACATACAATAGTGAAGACGTCATTGCGCAGTGTTTGCACAACATTAGACGTTTTGCGCGCGACATGAGATATGAGATTTTGATTGCGTGCAATGATCAACGAGAAATTATCACAGACGAGCCCTTTGTGCAAACATTTGTTATGCGCGATAATGGTGGGTTTTCCGTTGCCAATAATTTTTTGGTCCGACAATCCTCCGGCAAATTTCTTTTTTTCCTCAATCCCGATACACAGCATTTTCGTGGAGACTTTGCGACACTTCTCTCCACACTTCAAGATGCGCGTGTGGGCATTGTCGCGCCACAGCTTCGCACAAAGGATGATCGTGAAGAGGAGTGGTCCTACAACAGATACACGACAACGCCATATACGATTTTTTTGCGCAACCTCTTCCCCACCCTTGGCAACTGTCACACACGTGACACCTCGTGTTCTGTCGCATGGGTTAGCGGTGCGGCATTTATGATGTCGCGGACGGTTTTTGATGCGGTTGGCGGTTTTGATGAGCGGTTTTTCCTCTACTATGAGGATGTGGATCTGTGTCGGCGCGTACGCGCTCAAGGATATCGCATTATCCGAGAGCGTGCGTGTAGCATCCGACACCTCGGCGCACAAAGCATGCCATCAGAGGACAAACAAAAAAGACATTATGCAAAAAGTCAAAACCACTATCTCAGAAAGTACCATCATCCCAAATTAATCGCCATTACCAACGCTCTGCGAAAAATAAAGTATCATCGGAAGACGTTTTTATGAACATATTTCTCATTATTCTCTATAGCATGCTCGGATTTTCCTTTGCGCTTTCGCCGGCGCAGGGTTTTGATGTGCAGGTTTTGCGTGTGGTTGTGCCGATTGCTACGCTTGTGTGGCTGGCTTTCGGTGCAAGCAAAAAACGCATTATGCTTCCGCATGGGTGGATTGCAATGCTCTTTTTTGTCCTTCTTTTATGGATGTGTGGAAGTCTTTTTTATTCTCCGGTGCCCTCATGGACGCTACGCAAGCTCTTTTTCTTTTTGACGCTTGCGCCGGTGCTCCTTCTCCTTTTTGATGTGTTTTCTCGGCAGAGAGAAGCGCGGTACGCACTGGCGCGCGCCATTGTGGTTGGTGGAAGTATCATCGGCGTAATTGGACTGATGCAATTTAGTGCGCAGTTTCTTTTCTCGCATGATCGTGTCGTGCAGGTCTGGGAAAAACTCACACCTTTTTTCCTTGGCGGGACGTTTGCGCAGAGTGTTGCGCAGTATAACAGTTGGTATGTGCATATTGCCGGACGCGATTTTTTACGTGCCGTGGCCTTTTTCCCCGATCCGCATGTCTTTTCTTTTTATCTCGGGATGATTTTGCCATTTGCTTGGGCGCTTTACATGCATACAAAAAAAAGTCGCTACCTCATCTCTTTTGGCATTCTTTTTCTTGCTGATCTTTTGACGTTTTCTCGCGGTGGTGAAATGGCGCTTCTTGCCGGCGGTCTTGTGAGCATTGCTCTTTTTTTGCCACGCGCATCTACACAGTTCAAACACCTTCTGCTTGCCGGGCTTTTTCTTTTTTTGGGAGGGTTTGTTGTTATTGGTGGCGTTGTGGTGGAGCGATTTGTTTCGTCGTTTGATCCGCAAGACACGTCGGCGACATCGCGGATTATTCTGTGGCGCGATGCCTATGATACAATCAAAGAGATGCCGGTGCGTGGCGTGGGGCTTGGCGCCTATGCCTATCACAGCAATCCACGCGCTGATTATCGGATGCCGATTTATGCGCACAATCTCTATCTTGACACTGCGACCGAGGTGGGGCTTCTTGGCGCCGTTCTTTGGGGACTGTTGTTTGTGTTGAGTTTGTTGGTGTTGTGGCGTCATCGACAGGAACCACTTGCGCAGGCGGCGTTTGTTAGTTTTGTGATTTATTTAACACACAGTCTTTTTGACACGGCGCTTTTTTCCGTACACATATTCCTTCTTTTACTTTTTTTACTTGCCCTAAGCATTTTTTATGAACACCAACGGTAAAACAACAAAAAAAGACCAGTGGCTCCTCTTGCTTTTTTATTGCGCACTTGCCCTTGCGCCGTTGCACATCCCTCTGGGGTCGTTTCATATAAGTGTGATGAGTGTGTTTTTGGTGGGCGTGCTTTTTTATGAGCGCAAAACACTGCACCAAGCATGGAAAACATACGCAAAAAACAATCCTCTCACGGTCAGCGCGTTGGTGGGACTGGTGTTTTTTCTGGGCTGGGGCGCGGTTGTGGCACAGAGCAGACACGCTCTGGGAATCTGGCTTTTGTGGGTGGTGCTTCCCATAAATGCCGGACTCCTTTTTTGTGCGCTGTGGAAGCGTGCCACGCGCAGTGCACGCGTGGTAAGCGGTCTGTGGGGTGGCGCGGTTTTTTTGGGCGTTGTTTTGCTTGGTGCTGTAGTGTACGGGACAACATACGATGGACGCCTGCAGAGCTTCTGGCCGGCACCAACGTACCTTGCCATGGTGATAACACCGCTTATGCCTATAATGCTTCTTGGAGCGCTTGTAGCGCCTCAGCGCACAGCACGCAGGCTCTATGCACTTGGCGGTGGCGCTTTGTTTGGTGTTTTGCTCTGGACGCAGTCGCTTTTTGCTCTGGGAAGTCTTTTGCTTAGTGCTGTGGTGGTCTTTGGCGTGGCGCTGTTTCTGCGCCATGTTCACCTGCGCATTTCCGGGCGTGTCTTCTCTATCGTTGGTATTATTATCCTGTTATCTGTTGGTGCGGTCGTTGCTTTGCGAGCGGATTCCCTTCTCAAAGAGCCGGTACGTTCATCAGTGGCTTCTCGCGTTATTATTTGGGATGTTGCCCATACGATCATCCAACGAAACCCTCTGCAAATCCATGGGCTTGGCACATTTGAGCAAGCGTACCTTCGGGAGCAGACACTCTATCCGCCGTTTCTTGAATGGGCGGTGCCCACACCACACAACCTTTGGTTGATGATGTGGTTTAGCGGAGGACTTGGCGCTCTTTTTTGCTTCCTTGTGCTCTTTAGTGGTGCGCTTCTACGTGCTTTTTTTGCCACAAAAAACACGCACAGCATTTTCGCGCTTGCGCTTGGCAGTGCACTTCTTATCATCGGCATCCATGGCATGGTGGATACGCCGGTCTTTGGCAATGATTTGGGTACAATTTTTTGGACGTTGTTTTTTGCAAGTACGATGCTCCTAGAGGGCAAGTGTGTAGAGTAAGCCGTTGATGCGATTAATAAAGAGAAGGGTGTCTTCTGCGGGAGAAAGATGCAGGTGTGTTGCGTCAAGTTTTTCGGTGATGTCATCAAGGGGGATAATGCGTTTGGATTTCCCTGTGGTTGTGTCCAGTTTCCAAAACGTATCACGGGTAAAGAATTTTTGTTGTTGGTAGTCGTTTGGCAAAACGCTATGTGGTGGGAAGTCGTTTGGGATGGCGTAGTAAACGGTTTTGCCGTCTTTGCTCCAGACGGTTTTGTCTACAAATGTTGGGAGGTTGAAATTTACATATTCCCCACCATGTGCGTTGCTTTTGCCAAGGGTAATTGCGGTACCACCGCGTTTAAGTGTAGAGCTAATCAGAATCTGCTTTCCATCAGGCGCATAGCTATAATCTGCGCCATAGAGACCGTCAAAAACTTCCTCCGTTGTCGTGGGGCCGATGCTTGGCACGGTTGAGAGCTTTGATATTTCAAAAGCGGACGGTTGTGGCCAAAACGCAATAAAAATAGATTGTGGAAGTTGTGTGGTCTTGACTCTGCGGTATGGCAGTGTCGCAAGTTCTGTCCACGATTGATTTGGTCGTGCGATGTTGAGCGTGCGTTTGCGTGTTTGTGGATCGTAGAATTTGTAGATAATGCGCTGTGAATCCTGTGCCCATATCGCGTAGTCAATGTGCTCATTGAGGCGCTGAAGGTCTTGCGAATCAAGGAAATAGGTATACAGGGCATCATCTGTGCGTACAATGACGCCATTGGCATCAGGTGAAAAACGAACATCTTTGATATTGGCGAGCGGAAGGTGTTTTTGCTGTGTGCGATTGGTGCCGTGAAAAGAAATATCATAAATGGTCTCATCTTGCGTATCCCAGATGCGGATTACATTATCCTCTCCCGGCACAACAGCAAAGGCACGCACCGGTGTTGATGTGATGTTGCGGATTGGCGCTGTTGCGCGCTGTTGCTGTTCTTGTACCGTCGTATCATCCGGTTCTTTTTGCGGTGTGGACTTTGGCGTTTGTTGTCGGAAAGCAAAAAACCAAATAACCCAAAGAATGCCGATAAAAAGAAGGAGGATTGTTGATACAATAAAAAACTTTTTCATGAGATATCTTATTTTTTATAAATAGAAAAGTGTTCCCCATGAATACCATTAACAAGGGAAATAGGAATTTCTAGTTTTTTTTCCAATTTTTCTTTTCGGTCTGGACTTGAAACTTCGTACACAGGACGAAGTCCCTTTGCTTTGGCGGCGTTATAAAACTTTTTTATATCATCATCATTGATATTTTCATTTTCATCTTTTAGTGAAACATCTACACAAGTTCCCGCGCTATGACATGCGCTAAGGTGGTTAACTGTTGGAGGGCCTAATTCAGAAACTATAAAATTAACATCTTTCGTCCCCGGGTCTGTTTTAATGGCAAGTAGTTTTTCTCCTATGTCTTTATCTATCTGACATGTTCCACCAGGAGGATTTAAACAACCACAAGTACCATCGCCACTTCCTGGGCAAGCAGGCTTTGTCGGTAGGCCTTTAACGCTATCACTAGTGACAGAAACACAAGTTTTACAATGTAGTTCACCAGGATGGCTTCTATACTTGTCACCTGTGCCAGTCCCGCCAGTTCCGGTCCCAGTCCCACCAGTTCCACCCGTTCCAGTTCCTGTTCCGCCGGTTCCAGTGCCAGTCCCGCCAGTCCCTGTTCCGCCAGCGTTGTCGCCGGTTGAAGGGGGTTTT
>CAZMCZ010000010.1:0-15712 GCA_964565145.1 uncultured Pseudobdellovibrionaceae bacterium
GCTGTAGCGCATTAGAGTATTCCAATGCTCCCAGGATTTATCTGTTGCGTTGGTAGAGAGCGTGTGGAGTAAGGCATTGAGCGCCTTCACATCCGACGGGACAATGTCATTATGCGTGATAAAAAAATGTGACATGATGTTCTCCTGTTGTTAATGTGGCATGCGTAGTATAGAATAAAGAAGTAATTACGTCAATACTGTTTATGTCAATGCCATTTTTTGTCTCCGTGTCTAAAAAGAAGAAGATTGTTCTTGTGCTGTTGTTGGTGCTTGTTCTTGTGGGTTTGTACCATCTTTACAAACCACTACCAAAAGACATTTCCTTTGCGGGATCAAAGCACACCCTTCATTCTGATGACCTTACAATTCTCTTTGATCAGACCTATCGTGATGCAGAGGGCAGGCGCGTTTCTCAACAAGAAATTTTTGATGAGATTTTTGCCATGCTTGATGATGCAGGGGAATATATCCTCCTTGACCTTTTTCTCTTTAATGATTTTGGTGGAGAAAACGCATACCGACATCTCGCACAAGAATTGACAGATAAGCTCATCGCAAAGAAAAAAGCATCGCCAACGGTAAAGATTGACTTCATCACAGATGAAATCAATACCATGTATGGCACACGTAAGAGCACACAATTACGCGCGCTGGAAGATGCCGGTATTAACGTAATCTATACAAACCTCATGCCACTGCGTGATTCCAATGTGCTCTATTCTGCACCGTGGCGCATTTTTGGGTCGTGGTTTGGCGTTGGGAAGTCCGGGATTTTTCCGCATCCACTCTCCGCCAAAGAACAAAAGGTTTCACTGCGGTCGTATTTGCGGATGGCAAATTTTAAAGCAAATCATCGTAAAATCGTATTGTCTGATGATGGCAAGGGAGGATTGGTGTCACTGATTACTTCTGCCAACCCTCATGACGGCTCTGCGGCGCATTCTAATGTTGCGGCGAAGATACGGGGAAATATTGGCAGAGATGTCTACCGTGCAGAAGAAGCTGTCGCACAGATGTCAGGACGTACGCTTACGTCGTTGCCGAAGCATTTGATGCACACACAACAACGAAAGAGCACTGGAAAAATCATCGCACAGATTCTGACAGAGCAAAAAATCAAAGATGCCGTTGTCGCAACAATTGATGCAACGACAGCGGGTGAGAACATTGATTTGGGGATGTTTTATTTTTCCGATCGCACAATCGTCAAAGCGCTCAAAAAAGCATCTGCACGCGGTGTAAAAATACGCATCATCTTAGACCCCAACAAAGACGCCTTTGGACACAAGAAAAACGGCATTCCAAACCGACAAGTCGCCAATGAGCTTGTGCGTGCAAGCGATGGCAAGATTGCCATACGTTGGTACAAAACACACGGCGAACAGTTTCATACAAAGATTCTGATTGTACACAAACACACACACCAGACAATTCTGATCTTGGGTTCTGCCAACTACACGCGCAGAAATATCGGTGATTATAATCTTGAAGAGGATGTGATGCTCATACTTCCATCTACAGACAAAAGTGCGCAAAAAGTCTCGTCGTATTTTGATACACTTTGGTACAATCGAGACAAAAAATTCTTCACAACAAATTATGAAGAATTTAAAGATACCTCGCTGTGGAAATACCTGCTGTATCGTGTGCAAGAGGGGAGTGGACTCTCAACATTTTGACATTGACAATCAGTGAAAAAGAACGTATAATCATGGTGGTATATTTTGCTATAATGAAGTGATGATGCCAGTGACCATTAAGAGATTTGTAAGTGATAGCTCGTCCCGTTTTTGCGGGAGAGAGGAAAGTCCGGGCACTTGTCGCGCACCTTTTTTGTAAACGTATTTTATAGAAAATAATGTTTTTAGAAAAAAGGTGCGCGACAGCATGGTAGCGGGTAACGCCCGTCTATAGTAATATACGAGGTGCGAGCAGTGACGTGTCCAACCGAAAGGACGGCATACCCCTTGTGGGTAAATCCTCATGGCAACATGAGGGGTGAAACGGCAAAATCCTTACCAAAGTGCAAGGCCGTGTCCAGAGCAATCTGGAAGTGCCGCAAAGATTTCTATGGTAACATAGAAACAAGACAGATTATCACTCACGACAGAACCCGGCTTATCGCAAATCTCTTAATGGTCACTGTAATTATATATTCATGAAAAGATCAGAAATATTTTTTAGCATTACACAGGTACTGCTTGATTGGTGTGCGATACTCGCAGCCGGGATTTTTGCTTTTGAGTTGCGTCACATGACCGCCGTGCAAGCCTTTATCAAAAAGGAGGGTATTTATACGATCGACTTTCATCACTATCTCTACATTACCGTAGGATTTTCATTTGTAATTCTCATCCTCTATGCGCTGGAAGGTCTCTATGCTGTCCGCGCGACGCGCAAAAGTTGGCATGAGATTTTTTTGATTGCAAAGGCGACAACGATTGCTCTGATGATTATTATGGTGGGATTTTTTCTGCAACGCGAGTGGTTTTCATCGCGCTTTGTTATTGTCGTTGCGTGGGTTTTGACAATTGCGTTTGTCGGCTTATCACATATGATTACACGCGGTGTGCAAAAGTACGTTCTCATTCGGAAAGGCGTTGGACGTCATCGTGTTTTATTGATTGGACGAGGTGAAAAATTAAAATATATTCACAATACCGTAGAGCGCAAACCCTCACTTGGGTACGAAATTGTCAAACACATTGATTATGTCAATTTAAAGCGCATCAAAAAAATTGAAAGAAAATACGGCATTGATGAAATTATCGTCAATGAATCAGAGATTGAAGACGAACTCTTGCAAAAACTCTATGATTTCTGTGAGATAAAAGACATCGTCTACAAGTTCGTCCCAACGGCGCGACAGACAACACAATTTGATATGACGTTTTTTGCGGGAGAGCCACTAATCGTTTTGCGACATACGCCACTTGATGGATGGGGGACAATCGCAAAACGTATTTTTGATATTATTTTTGGCAGTCTCTTCCTTGTTCTTACTGCACCATTTATTTTTCTTGCTGCGCTTGCGGTGAAAATCGAGGACCCACAGGGACCTGTTTTTTTTAAAAACAAGCGGATTGGCGCAGATGGCAAGGAATTCAGTGTCTATAAAATTCGCTATATGAAATGGATGTGGTGCACCACAAAAGATAATCCTCAATACAAAAAAGCACTGGCTTATGAGCGAGAACTTATAGAGAAACACTCTGTGCGCGTCGGTCCGATTTATAAAATAAAAAATGACCCACGTCGTTTACGTGTCGGCACAATTCTTGAAAGGCTTTCCATTGACGAATTTCCACAATTTCTCAATGTCGTCAAAGGGGAGATGAGTCTTGTCGGTCCGCGTCCGCACCAAGGTCGTGAAGTAAAATTGTACAAAGAGTACCATCGTCGTCTGTTAACGATCAAACCGGGCATTACCGGTATGGCGCAAGTTTCCGGCAGAAGTGACCTTAATTTTGAAGATGAATATCGCCTTGATGTTTTTTATATTGAAAATTGGTCTTTTTTGCTTGACTTTATCATTCTTGCAAAAACACTTCCGGCGATATTGAAACGCCGCAAAAATAATAATACCTAAAACATGAATGAACGCATAAGACAAAAATGCTAAAGCGGTGTATACTAGAGATATAACTCATTAAATCGATCTTATGAAATTTCTCATAAAAATCCTTGTTGTCGCCGGCGCGATGCTTTTGGCTGCACAATTTGTTCCCGGTATTACCGTAGAAGCCTTTTGGCCAACGGCGATTATCGCTGCACTTGTGTTGGGCGTTTTGAATCTGGTTGTTGCACCAATCCTCAAGATTCTCACATTACCAATCAACATCCTGACATTAGGGTTGTTTTCACTCGTTATAAATGCGATCGTCTTTTGGCTTTTGACCTTTCTTGATGGGATTACCATCAGCGGATTTGTCGCCGCCTTTATCGGCTCCTTGATTGTGGCAATCGTCAAGTGGATTGCTGACACCTTCCTTCAATAATTTTTTGCCGAAGTGCCGATAACAATTCTATGAAAATTGCCCTTGTCCATGATTATCTCGTGCAACATGGTGGTGCGGAGCGTGTGCTAGAGGCCTTTACGGAAATTTTTCCGCACGCACCGATTTTTACGCTTTTGCATAACAGAGACGCAATGCATGGGCTTTTTGATGACAAAACAATCATCACATCGTCATTGCAAAAACATCGTCTTGCACGTTTGCATCATCGCATCTTTCCACCGCTGATGCCAAGCGCAATAGAAGAATTTGATTTCTCTCTCTATGATGTCGTCCTTTCTGATTCGTCCAGTTTTGCAAAGGGGATTATTACGCGACCGGGGACACTGCATATTTCTTATGTCCATACGCCGATGCGCTATGCATGGGATGATTGTCAAAAATATGCATCAGATTTTACACTACCAAAAACCATAACGCCTCTTGTGCCGTTTTTGATGAATTATATCCGTCTGTGGGATTATCATAGTGCGACACGTGTTGATCACTACATTGCCAATTCGCATTTTGTGGCACACCGCATCAAGAAATATTGGCACAAAGACGCCCATGTTATCCATCCGCCGATTACAGTAAGTCATTTCGCAAAAACAAACACAGAACAACAAAGCAAAAAAGGCGAATACTATCTCATGGTTGGACGTTTAATCGCCTACAAACGTCACGATATCGTTATTGAAGCGTTTAATACATTGGGTTATCCCTTAAAAATTATCGGACGTGGTCCGCAGATGCGTCAGTTGCGCAAAAACGCAAAAAGCAACATCACATTCCTTGGTCGTGTCAATGATGCGGATCTCGCCATGTACTATGCGCATTGCAAAGGATTTATTTTTCCACAAGAAGAAGACTTTGGCATTGTTGCCATAGAGGCAATGGCGTCCGGCAAACCGCTGATTGCGTATCGCGGTGGTGATATCGTTGAGCATATGAAAGATGGCGTTCACGGTGTGTTCTTTGACGAACAAACTCCTCAGGCGCTTCGTGATGCCGTGCACCGCTTTGAAAAAAGAACCTTTTCGTCTGCACGCATCGCGCAGGACGCAAAGGGATTTGACAAAAAAATTTTTCAGCGTAAAATAAAGAATCACGTTATAGAACTGTGTCGTCAACACAACATCGCCGTATAATGTTAAAGACAACAATCTATTATGGAATTAAAAGCATTTATCCACATTTTCGTCCTCCACAAGCGACTTTTCTTGACCATCGTCATAGGAGCTCTTTGTGTTGGTGCACTCTACTATTTCACTCAACCGGAACGTTATCAGGTTTCTTTGACTGTGAATGTTGCGCGGACTTACAGTCCGGATACGCCCGAAGAAAATTACAGCTCATTTTATCGTTTGCAGGCAGATGAACGTTTTGCAGATACCATTGTGCGGTGGTTGCAATCACCACGCATTGTGGCAGATATTCTCAAAGACGCCGGAGAACATCTTTCAGATGTGCCGGCCAAAGACCTCCACGGCATTTTTAATGCGCGACGACTTTCGTCACAGGTGGTTGATGTCCAATTTTTCACAACATCAAAAGAGCAGGGGACAAAACGCTCAGAAGCCCTTGAAAAAAATCTAAACACCATCACAAAACAACTCAATGATACGCAACGGGAACGCTCATGGTTCCGTGTGATCAGTGAAGAGCCTGTGATTTTTTCCGCACATAAATCGCTATTTGATGTTACACTCTTGTCTCTTTTTATTGGATTTTTTATCGCGTTTATCAGTGTTGTTTTTTATCACTATTATTTTACATCGGACAATAAAGATTAGAGAATGATTGTATGAAAATTGGAATTGACATGCGCGCCTTTGCAACAAAACGCACAACCGGCGTTGAGATTTATGCGCAACAACTCTTGACGCATCTCTTTTTGCAACATCCGCAACATGACTATGTGCTTTTTTTTAATGCCATGAAAAAATCCACGTTGCCTGATTTTTCTTGGGCGACGACGCATGCTCATGTCACGCTAAAAGTGTTCCGCATCCCAAACAAGATCCTCAATATCGCACTCTGGTGGCTTCACTACCCCAAAATAGACAAACTCTTGGGCGGTGTCGATGTTTTTTTTATGCCCAACCCCAACGTCGTTGCACTGTCTTCTGGATGCCCATTGGTTGTCACGTTACATGACCTTTCTCATGTGCACTATCCGGAAACGTTTTCCTTTAAACAGCGCCTATGGCATTGGTTTGTAAATACACGGATGTTAGTGCAACGCGCTGATAAAATCGTTGCCATTTCTGCGCACACCAAAAAAGATCTCATTACGACATATCACATCTCACCAAAAAAAATTGACGTTATCCATAACGGAATTGCGCACGATCAAGAACTCCTTACGCGCAACAGCCCAGAAGTTTTGGCAACAAAAGAAAAATATCACTTGCCTTATAAATTCATACTGTCATTTGCGACAATTGAGCCACGAAAAAATATCAAAGCCATTCTTCTTGCCTATAACGCTTTACGCAAACAGCGCAAAGACCTCACGGTCGCACTCGTGATTGCCGGTTCTTCCGGCTGGTGCTCACAGAGCATAAAAAGGGCAATTGAGACATCACCCTTTAAGGAAGACATCTTTGTCATAAAAGATGTTTCAGAAAAGCACAAGCAATCATTGTATGTCCTGGCAGACCTTTTTATTTATCCATCATTGTATGAGGGCTTTGGATTTCCGCCACTGGAAGCACTGCAAACAAACACACCAATCATCACATCTCACAACTCCTCCTTGCCGGAAATCATCACAACACACGGCATACTGATTGATCCGCAACGACCGGAAGAACTCCTCCTAAGTATGCAAGAACTATTAACCCAACGAACCACACGACAAGAATGTTTATCGGAGGCATCTCAGCATGTAAAACGGTTTTCGTGGGCACGTGCGGCCGATCACATGGCAAAACTTTTAAGCGCTTAATCTCCGCGCAGAAAAGCCGTTGTCATTGCCACGGAAAGCATCATGGTATACTGGAGTAACACGCTATATTTTTCATATGAAAATCGGTATTGATGCACGGTTTTTTGGACCAGAGAGCAAAGGATTGGGACGCTATACGCAAAAACTGATCCAGCATCTCGAAAAAATAGATCATGAAAATGACTATGTTATTTTTCTTATGAAAGAGAATTATCATGCCTACCATCCAAAAAACAAGCGGTTTCAAAAAGTCTGTGCAGACTATCGCTGGTATACACTGCGTGAACAAGTATTTTTTCCACGCCTCATCAAAAAGCATGACTGCGCCATCGTTCATTTCCCGCACTTCAACGTCCCACTGCTATACAACAAACCTTTTCTCGTAACTATTCATGATTTAATTCTCCTGCGATTTCCGACACGGAAGGCCTCAACGCATGGATGGTTGGTGTATTGGTTTAAGTTTTTGATGTATCGCATTGTTATCTGGCATGCAATTCACAAAGCCCGACACATCATCGCCGTATCAGCATTTACAAAAAAAGATATCTTAAAGCAATATCATGTTGCAGAAAAAAAGATTACCGTAACCTATGAAGCGGGTTTGGAACATAAACCCCTTGCGCCGGCAACGGCACTGGCACGATGTAAAAAACTGGGTCTTGGTGGCAACTATTTTCTCTATGTCGGCAATGCGTATCCGCACAAAAATGTCTCTATGCTTGTGAAGGCGTTTGCGCAATGGAAAACCTCAACGTCCAAACAATTGCGCGATAGAAAACTTGTTCTTGTGGGACGCGATGATTATTTCTACAAAAAACTTTCTAGATTGATAGCAAAAAAAGCAATCAAGGACATTATTATTTTGCATACTGTGGATGACAAAACATTGACGGCGCTTTATCAAAATGCGGAGATTTTTGTCTTCCCATCACTGTGCGAAGGCTTTGGGCTTCCGCCACTGGAAGCGCTTGCGTATGGAACGCCGGTATTATCATCACGCTCTGCTTGCATGCCGGAAATTCTTGGTGACGCCGTGTCCTATGCTGATATGTCCTCACAACATGAAATCGTCAAAGCATTAGATACAATGATTACAAATCCCGCAATCCACAAACAGCGCGCGCAGTATGGCAAGCGCTATGTGAAGCGCTACAGTTGGGAGCGCATGTCCAGACAAACACATGCCATCTATCAAAAAGTATTGAGCATGCTATAATAGATGATAGCATCATGGATAGCATTATAAGAAAAACACGAAGGGGGATTGGTAAAAAACGTCTTAGAAATCGACGTGTTTTTTCTGTAGCGTATCACATCTATCAACTGGGGCAACCGAAAAAACCGACAGATGTTCCACTGCAAGCAACGCGTAGCGTGGCACATCGCACAAAACGTCCCACATCAACACCCTACAGCGCACCAACACCACATACTTCTACAACCGCACCACACACATTAGCATCCAAAACGCCTATTGGTAATCCGACCTATACACAGAAACCTTACGCTCCCACAGACAGAGAACCGCAAGACAACGACACTGCTACACCGATAAAAAAAGATTATCATCTTTTGTTTTACCGTCGTGATATTTTTCGTTTTAGCATGGCAGTGAGTACGGTCGTGATGATTGTCGTTTTGCTCGGTACCGTCGGCGATGCTTTTGCAATCAAAAAAGATGTCATGACAAAAGTCGATCGCCTCAGAGCGCTTTCCACACAAGTAGCGACTCATTCACACCAAAAAGACATCAGTGCACTACACGGTGACATCCAAACAACACATTTCATCCTAAAAGACATACAAGACACCCTTGGCGACATGAATGAGATCATTATATGGATGTCGCAATTTGTTCCCGGTGCAGCACAGCTTAGCAGTGGCAATGCCATTGTACATGCGGGGATTTCTCTTACACACGCTTCCGACACACTCCTGTCATTTACCGAAACACTGCAACAAACCATTGATCGCAAAAAGCAAGCGCCGTTTAATGTTCTTCCTCTTCTGCAAAAAACATTTGCGATTCTTTCGAGCATAGCGCAGGACTTAGAAAATGCACAGAGCAATCTTGACAATGTCAACATCGCAACGCTTCCAAAAGACTACCGTGCAAAGGTCTCTGCCTTGCGTAGAGTACTGCCGGCGCTTACCAATCAATTACACCAAACCATTGCCCTGCAAAAAGTCCTTGAAGATGTTGTCGGGAAAAACGGTCCACGCACATATCTCTTTCTCTTTCAAAACAATCAAGAAATGCGACCGACAGGTGGCTTCATAGGAAGCTATGGGCTTCTTGACATGGATCATGGACAGGTCAAGAATTTTTATATCGATGGCATCTACAATCCGGACGGTCAACTCAAAGATCATATCGTCCCACCACGTCCACTGCAAAAGATTTCCGCTGCATGGAGTTTGCATGATAGCAATTGGTGGCCGGACTTCCCAAAGAGCGCAGAGACGGCGATTGATTTCTTTGAGCGCACCGGAGGCAAAACACCGGATGGTGTAATTATGATTACACCAACGATGTTGGAGAAACTCTTAGAAATCACAGGGCCCATTGCTATGCCACAATACAATGTCACGCTTACATCAGACAATGTCATTGAACAAACACAACAAAAAGTGGAAATTGATTACGACAAAACAAAAAATCAACCAAAAAAGATTCTTCACGACATGATGCCACTGCTGATAGAGAAGTTGCGCGACGATCTCAGCGCACAAAATATTTTGCGCATCATGGATGTCGTTATGCAAGGCTTGCGTCAAAAACACATTACGCTTTATATGCGCAATACGCAATTGCAACGCTATATTTCTGATCATGGATGGGCGGGGGAGATTGCAACAACGGACGGCGATTATCTTAATGTCATCAATACAAATATCAATGGGTTTAAAACCGATGGCGTCATCACACAACGTGTTCATCATGCTGTAAACATTCGTGATGACGGACATGTGATTGATACTGTGACGATTACACGAACCCACAATGGTGGTCATACCGGACGCATGTGGTGGGATGCCGTCAATGCTGATTATATGCGCGTATATGTACCGGAGGGCTCGCAATTACTATCGGCGCGTGGTTATACGCGTGAAACACATTCCGAACGACTCTCTTATGATCAATTGGGTTTTGAGCGCAACAGCGATGTCGTCGCGGAAGAACAACGCATAACGATTGATGAAAAAACAGGCACGCGTATTTACACAGAAAATGGGAAAACGGTTTTCGCAAATTGGGTTTATGTTTCTCCGCAAGAAACGGTGGAAGTGGAGTACACCTATGAACTACCGGAAGCACTGCATTTTACGCAAGATCATGATGGACTCTCGGTGGGGACCTACAGCCTCTTGCGACAAAAGCAAGCCGGAAGCACGAAAGAATCGTTTACTGCGGAAATTTCTTATCCAAAAGATTATAACCTTGCATGGTCAAATTACAAAGAACACAAAGAGCAGACCCTCTCCACTGAGATACCACTGACGACGGATCAGTACTTCGCAGCGGTTTTTACACGCATGCCATAACACGACTTTTATGACCCTAAAGTATATACTGACATCTCTACGCAAAAAACAACGTTCTTCCATTGGATATGCGGCGCTCATTATCTCGTTTTTTGGCATTGCAAGTCGCATCCTCGGCTTGATTCGTGATCGCATGCTTGCGGCAAACTTCGGCGCGGGTGATACGCTTGATGTCTATTATGCCGCCTTTCGTCTCCCGGATTTTATTTTTGAGATTTTGATTGTCGGCTCGCTTGCGGCGGCCTTTATTCCGATTTTTAATCAGTTGCGCGCACAAAAAAAAATCGCGCAATCATGGCAACTCGTTCATGATTTGTTGCTGACGCTTCTGCTGATGATTGCAACACTTGCAATCATTGGCATGATCTTTGCGCCACAGATTATGCATATCATCGTTCCGGGATTTACAGAAGAAAAAATCACCCTTTCAGCACGACTTGCACGGATTATGTTTCTCTCTCCAATTTTTTTGGTTATTTCCGCTGTCTTGGGAAGTGTGCTTGTATCACTCAAAAGATTTTTGCTCTATGCAAGTGCACCGCTGTTCTACAATATCGGCATCATCATAGGCATTACGATCATCACACCATTACTCCATGATCCAATCGGGCTTGCGTGGGGCGTTGTCCTCGGCGCAATGCTACATCTCATCATTCATATTATCGCTCTGCGTGGCATTGGATGGCAATGGCATATCGTGCGTAAAAATTTTTATCGCACAACAAACGTTAAACGCGTTTTGCGCATGATGCTTCCACGCATTCTTGGAAGCGCATCACAGCAACTTTCTTTTCTGCTTACGACGTTTTTTGCATCGATTTTGGCATCGGGCAGTCTTACCATTTTTACATTTGCTTACAACATCCAAAGTGTCATCCTTGGTCTTGTGGGCGTTTCTTTTGCTCTTGCAGTCTTTCCCGCCTTGACAACAACGTTTGCCGAAGGGAACATAACGACATTTAACACCATCGTTGAACGCACACTGCGCCGCGTGCTCTACTATGCGATTCCACTGAGTATGATTTTTTGGGTTGTGCGTGCACAACTCGTCCGTGTCATTTATGGTGCGGGACATTTTGACTGGAACGATACCGATCAAACAATTCATATCTTGAGCATTTTGCTTTTTGCTGTTTTTGCACAAGTGCTTATTCCATTACTTGCACGCACATACTACGCAATGCATGACACCAAGACACCGCTCTATGCGGCGCTCTTTGCCCAAGGCGTCAATATCATAATCATTGTGACATGCATCCATCGCTTTGGCTTATCGGCAATTGCCTATGGCGTTGTCGCCGCAACACTTGTCAATGCCGGTCTCTTATTTTTTATGCTCTCAAAGCATCACGTAAAACTTTCACACACACGCATTTATCGCGCACTTTTTTTCATCGTTTTGGCATCGCTGATCGCGGCATTTGTCGTCCATGCCGTCAAAACACTCTTTGGTACGATTTTTACACTGCATTATGTATGGGAAGTGCTTGCGCAGTTATTTTTTGCAACGGGCGCCGGCATCTTGATGTATCTGGGCATGAGCTCACTCTTTGGTCTTCAAGAGTTTGATACGATAAAAAAGAAAATCATTTTGCGTATTTTTGGCAGGCAAATCGTTGCAGCGGAAGAACAGCACCTCGGAACGGGAGCGGGACCGCAGTAAATACTCTCAACAATGCAATCTGCCGGCGTTCTCTTTTGCTTCCTTTACTTTATTTCCATGACGCTTTATGATAGACGATATGGCATCAGAACAAAAAACGATAAGAAATTTCTGTATTATTGCACACATTGATCACGGCAAAAGTACGCTCAGTGATCGCCTTTTGGAAGTGACAACAACGGTTGCCAAGAGAGACATGAAAGAGCAACTTCTCGATCAGATGGATCTCGAACGTGAGCGTGGCATTACGATTAAATTACAGCCCGTTCAGATGCATCATACGCTTGACGACATCACATACACACTCAATTTGATTGATACGCCGGGACACGTTGATTTTGCCTATGAAGTCTCACGCTCACTTGCCGCAGTCGAAGGCGCCGTACTTCTTGTCGATGCAACACAGGGCATTCAAGCGCAAACACTGACAAACCTCTATGTCGCATTGGAGCATGATTTGGAAATCATTCCCGTAATCAACAAAATTGACCTTCCCAATGCTGATGTGGACAAAGTACGCAATGAAATTGTCCACCTCGTCGGATGTGGAGAAGACGATATTCTCACCGTTAGCGGGAAGACCGGAGAGGGTGTTTCTGTGCTCTTGGAGCAGATTATAAAACGTATTCCGCCACCACGTGGTGAGAGTAAAGATGCGACACGTGCGCTTATTTTTGATAGTGTTTATGATCCTTACAAAGGCGTTCTGGCGTATGTGCGTGTCGTTGATGGAGCAATTGAACAAAGCGACGATATCCATATGATGGTAACGGGTGGAGAGAGTAGCATCGTGGAACTTGGACACTTTCGCCCGGCCTATGATGCTTGTCAAACTCTACGTTGTGGCGATATCGGCTATATCGCAACAGGATTTAAGTCCGTGCGAGAGTGTCGCGTCGGGGACACGGTGACCGTTAAGCGCGCCATCAAAGACAAGTCATTTGATCACATCAGTATTTTGCCGGGCTATAAAGATGTCCAACCCGTCATGTATGCGAGTTTTTATCCGCAGGAAGGTGAAGGGTATGATCAGATGCGCGATGCCATGGAAAAATTATCACTCAATGATAGCTCTTTGCATTTTGAGCCGGAGAGCAACATTGCCCTTGGGCGGGGATTTCGTTGTGGCTTTTTGGGATTATTACATTTGGAGATTGTTCAAGAGCGTCTCGTGAGAGAGTTCGGTGTCCATGCAACCATTACAACGCCAAGTGTTGTCTACCGCGTCCATAAAACGCATAACCACACACCGAAAGAGATTTACTCACCACTGCAATTGCCTGATCCAAGCACCATTGATTATATCGAAGAACCATACGCACGTGTAGAAATAATCACGCCATCAGAGTACGTCGGAAGCGTCATGGAGCTGATGACGACCATTCGCTCAACGTACAAAAATACTGACTACATGGATACATCGCGTGTCCAACTGTCATTTGAAGCACCGCTGATGGACGTCATCGTTGACTTTCATGATCAACTCAAAAGTGTGACCAGTGGCTACGCCTCGATGTACTATGAGCAAATCGGTTATAGAAAAAGTGACCTCGTTCGCATGGATGTATTGATTGCCGGGGAAGCGATTGACGCTTTTGCACGTATTGTCCCACGTGATTGGGCTGTAAAAGAGGGGAAGGCTATGGTACACAAATTAAAAGAGGTTCTTACACGACAAAACTTTGCCGTACCAATCCAAGCGGCGATTGGCGGAAAAATTATCGCGCGTGAAACACTTTCAGCCTATCGCAAAGATGTCACAGCGGGACTCTATGGTGGTGACATCACACGCAAAAGAAAACTCTTGGAAAAACAGAAAAAAGGGAAAAAACGCATGGCGCAGACGGGAAGTATTGACATTCCGCCAGAGGCCTTTGTAAAAGTTTTGCGCAAAAATTAACGGCAACATGACAACTAATATCCAATGTTTGAGAGATGAAGAAGAAAAAAACATTATCACCAAAATGGTTTAAAGGGAAGAAGGTAACCGTTTTTGGTATTGGCTCACTTGGTGGCGGTGTAAGCGTTATCAAATATCTCGTTGCGCACGGAGCCCAGGTAATTGCCACCGACATTAAATCAAAACAACACCTGCAAAAATCGCTCGCCCAACTCAAAGGACTCAAAGGTGTCACCTATGCGCTTGGTCAACACCGCCAAGAAGATTTCACACGTGTTGACATGGTGATCAAGACACCGTCATGCCCATGGCACAATAAACACATCAAACTTGCACGTGCACACAATATCCCCGTGGAGACAGATGCCAGTCTGTTTATGCAATTATGCAACAATACCATTATCGGCATTACCGGCACCAAGGGCAAAACAACCGTGTCACACATGATTGCCCATCTACTCAAAGGATCCGGCTATCATCCTATCCATGTCGGCGTTGGCATCACGCCGGTGCTTGACCGTCTGGATTTACTTAAGAAAAACAGTATCGTTGTTTTTGAATTATCCAGTTGGCGACTTAGCGGACTTACCGATGCAAAAGTTTCTCCGCACATTGCTGTTTTTACAAACCTCTTTCCCGACCATATGAATTATTATAAATCAATGGACAGCTATGCCAAAGACAAGATAAATATTTTTCGCTTCCAGAAAAAAACAGATGCGCTGGTATACAATATCGATGATGACAATGTCACAGAACTCTCAAAAGACGCTCCCGGACAAAAAATTCCTGTAAGCATAGAAGAAAATCATATCCTTGACGCAAAGTACTTCGTTGATGCGGGAGGTGCCTATGTGCGCGAGACAAATACCGCAGAAAAACTTTTTAACCTCGACGACCTTTCTCTTGTTGGCAAACACAATAGCAGAAATATCCTTCTGGCATTTGCAGCCGTCGCGTCTCTTGGCGCACAACGAGCAAAACTCACTAAAGCCGTAAAAACGTTTCAGCCGATTAAACATCGCTTGGAGTTTGTGCGTGATATTGACGGTGTTGCATACTACAATGATACGGCCGCGACAAATCCCAATGCGGCAATCGCGGCCATTGATAGTTTTCAACGACCAATCATTCTTTTGGCCGGAGGTGCGGAGAAAAATCTCCCCGTAGAAGACTTCGCACAAAAAATCCTCACCGATGTCAAAGACGTGCTCTTTTTTAAAGGTGAGGGAAGTGAAAAAATCATTCGCGCAATAAAAAAACACCAGCCGGAAAAGGCCAATGATGCTTTTGATATCTACGCCTCTATGGAAGAGGCGCTCGCAGCTGCGCGCACAAAAGCACAAAAAGGTGATATCGTATTGCTTTCGCCGGGCGCGTCCAGCTTTGGCATGTTCAAAAACGAATTTGATCGTGGCGACACTTTTCGTACGCTTGTACAAGCACTATGACAACGCGCTTCCTTTGATAATAAAAAACCTACAACCAGGGGGCGGTTGTAGGCAATAGGTCATATGGCACATTCATCCTCATAAAGCTCTTGATTTTTAAGGTAATCAAGAAACAGATAGCCTTCTTTTGTGATGACGAAATCATCATCACACAGAGTAAGAAGTTTATGTTCTTGCAAACGTGTTGCTGCTTCATACTCA
>CAZMCZ010000011.1:0-7835 GCA_964565145.1 uncultured Pseudobdellovibrionaceae bacterium
CCCACGGTAATGTCTTGTCCGACTTTTAGTGTCCCCGTTTTGACAAGGGCGGTAGCGACCGGACCTTTCTGCGGGTCTTTGTGTGATTCAAGAACAACGGCCAATCCATCACGTGCTTCATCTGCGACAAATTCTTCAACGTCGGCAAGGAGCAAGACGCTGTCCAGGAGGTCACTGATACCAATGTTGTTTTTTGCGCTGATTTCATTGCAGATGACGTTGCCACCCCATTCTTCGATGAGGAGATCATGTTCGGAGAGTTCCTTCTTGACGCGGTCGGCATTGGCATCCGGTTTGTCAATTTTGTTGATTGCGACAATGGTGGGAATTTTTTTTGCCAGGAGATAAGTGATGACTTCTTTGGTCTGTGGGCGGACGCCATCATCAGCGGCGACAACAAGGATGGCGATGTCGGCAATCGATACACCGCGCTCTCGCATGGCGGCAAAGGCCTCATGTCCCGGTGTGTCAATAAAGGTAATGGCCTTGCCTTTTTTCTTTACTTGATAGGCGGTGATATGTTGGGTGATGCCACCGGCCTCGTCTTCGGCGACTTGCGCAGTACGAATAGTATCCAGAAGAGTCGTCTTTCCATGGTCGACATGCCCCAGAATTGTGACAATCGGAGGACGCGGGGTGAGCTTTTTGTCGCCGTCTTTTTCTTTGGCGCAGATAGTGAGAAGATGTTCAAGCGTCATCGTTTCATCATCACCGATTTCCACGTCTTCGGTTGCCTTAAATCCTAAATCACCGGCAATGATGCTTGCGGTCTCAAAATCAATTTCCTCGTTAATCGTTGCCATGATGCCGTTTTTCATAAGTTCGCCGATGACATCTGTGACGGGCAAGTCCAAAAGCTCTGCAAATTTTTTGACAGAGACGGTTGCGGGGATTTTTACTGTTGTTGATGTTTCTTCGCTCATGGCGTTGTGTAAATAAGTGGCGTTATGATTATTTCGTGTGTGGTGCTACGATGATGTTTTTTGCTTTGGCCTGTGCCAGGATGGATTGCTCTTCGTCGGTGAGCTCATGCTCAGATGATTTGCCCTTGGTAATGGCTTTGCTATAGACGCGTGTGCCTTCGCGCGTATGGAGTGACGAGATGATGATACCATCATTTTTGCCATCGAGTAGTGCCAGCGAAAAACTCTGATTGCCACCGAGATCCTTGAATGGATTAAAGCGCACCATGGCAACCTTGTGAATACTGCGGTTGGCAAGGGCGTGGATTTTGTTGGAGATTTCAAAGAGTTCTTGGATGTCGGTGTCAAGCGCTGTGAGTTTGTCCTGCGTGTGCTTTATGACATCCTCCAATTGGGCACCGTTGGCGCCGGAGCAAAAGCGTTTTAAGGTCTTTTCAAGTCGTGAGACTTTTCGCCACAAAAAAAGAGTAACACCCAACAATAAGATGGCAAAAACACTTGAGAAAACACTCAGAATCGATATGCCGATGTGATGTGCAAGAATAAATGAAACCATGTCTATGCGATAGTATTGTTATTCTTAACCTTAGCATAGACAGCGTCGCCTGTAAAGGAAGAATCTCTCGTGCGCAAAGAAAAGATGTTGTCTTTGCGCTGTGCGTGGTATACTGTAGATGTTATTAATAGACATTACCTCTATGCAAGAATATACGATTACACTGCGCGCAAAAAAAGACATTGCACAAAACACCATGCAGTATGATTTTGACAAACCAAAAGACTTCACCTTTAGAGCGGGGCAGTTCGCTATCCTTGATATGCCACATCCTGTGCACCGTGATGAGAGACCATCATTTCGCTCGCTCTCTATTGCAAGCGCACCACATGAAGAGATACTTTCTTTTATCATGCGAAACTCACAGAGCGCTTTTAAACAAAACATGCTCGCGCTTCACACCGGCGACGCTGTAACAATGAAAGCGCCACTTGGTCACATGGCCTTGCCGGAAGATGAGAGTGTCCCGGTGGTGTTTCTCGCCGCCGGCGTGGGGATTACACCGGTACGCTCAATGTTGCGCCACGCAGAGCAGGAGCAACTGAAAAATCCCATCACGCTTTTCTATGCCAATCGTCAAAAAGCCACGGCGGCCTGTTTGGATGAAGTCATGCAATGTGCGGTAGAAAACTACACATGTCTTGCCGTAATGAGTCGTCCCACACCACAGTGGACGGGTCTTCGCGGACGTATCAACAAAGAAATGATCAAAGATCACGTAAGCGATTTTGTACAGACACAATTTTATGTCATCGGCACAACAGGCTTTGTCGGTGCGATGAAAGAGATTTTACAAGACCTCGATGTCGCTGATCATCAATTGCATATTGATAATTTTGGGTAGCATGGCACGCATAAGAGTGATGCATACAACAGAACGTGCCGGTAGCGCTCTAATATTGTATGCCGGCACAGTAAAATAAGCGTGCGGTGATGGGCAAAGGACAAGCGCTTGACAGAATGACGATGCGCAGTATAATGAGAGAGTAGCAAATTAGCACTCTCCCTTTTTGATTGCTAATATGCGATTGTAAGTTATTAACTATAAAAATATGGCAAAGGAATTAGCATTTGGCGCAGACGCGCGCAAAAAAATCGTGAACGGTATTGATATCGTTGCCGATGCTGTCAAAACAACAATTGGTCCAAAAGGACGAAACGTTGTCCTTGACAAAGGATTTGGCGCACCAACGGTAACCAATGATGGTGTGTCTATTGCAAAAGAAATTGAACTGGAAGATAAATTTGAAAACATGGGCGCAGAGCTCATTCGTGAAGTCGCTGACAAAACCAACGACGCAGCCGGTGATGGTACGACGACATCGACAGTGATGACGCAAGCGGTCATCCGTGAGGGATTGAAGTTTGTGGAAACGGGGATTAACCCGGTCGGTATTCGCAAGGGATTGGAAGCGGCAAAAAATGACGTTGTGAGCATTTTGCAAAAAAATGCAACAGCAATCAGTGCCAAAGAGGAAATGGCGCAGGTCGCATCAATTAGTGCGGAGAGCGAAGAAATGGGAAAGATGATTGCAGAGGTGATGGACGCCGTTGGCAAAGATGGCGTGATTACCGTAGAAGAAGCACAGACTGTTGGACTCTCATACGATACGGTGGAGGGCATGCAATTTGATCGTGGATACATTTCTCCATACATGATCACCGATGCGGAGAGTCGCCGTGCAGAAATCAAAGACCCGGCCATTTTGATTACGGACAAAAAGATTTCCACAATGGCACAACTCATGCCACTTCTCGAGAAAGTTGCAGCCGGTGGCAAGAAAGATATCGTTATTATCGCAGAGGATGTTGATGGTGAGGCATTGGCGACACTGATTGTCAATAAATTGCGTGGTGCATTGAATGTCCTTGCGATCAAGGCTCCGGAATTCGGTGATACGCGGGCTGATGTCTTGGAAGACATTGCTATCGTTACGGGAGCAACCGTTGTTTCTGAGGATAAAGGGATGAAACTGGAAACCGCAGAGCCAGATGTGATGGGAAGCGCCGCAAAAGTCGTTGCCACAAAAGATGATACCACAATCATCGACGGCAAGGGAAGTAAAAAGGCTATTGAGGAGCGTGTTGCACAGATTGGGCGTTTGGCAGAAAGTGAAGAGTCCAGCTATGAGCAAGAAAAACTCCTCAAACGCAAAGCAAAGCTTACCGGGGGCGTTGCCGTCATTCGAGCCGGCGCTGCCACAGAAACAGAAATGACCTATGTGAAGCATAAATTGGAAGATGCTCTCGCTGCGACAAAAGCGGCTGTTGAAGAAGGGATTGTCGCCGGTGGCGGTACGGCGCTTGCAAAGGCGGCCGCACAATTGGATGCACCAAAAGATGCAAGCAATGAATATCGCGCGGGATATCAAACACTGGTTAATGCACTGTCGGCACCACTGCGTCAAATTGTTGACAATGCCGGTGAGCGTGACGCCGGTGTCGTACTCAATGAGGTCATGGAAGCAAAAGAAAAAAATTACGGCTACAACGCTCTTACAGACACCTTTGAACATGATATGGTGAAAGCCGGTATCATCGACCCGCTTAAAGTAACGCGCACAGCATTGGAAAATGCCGTGTCCGTTGCAAGCATGCTTCTCACAACGGAAGTGGCAATCACTGATCTGCCAAAGAAAGATGATGGCGCCGATGCGGCGGCGGCAGCAGCGGCAATGGGTGGCATGGGTGGCGGTATGCCGGGCATGATGTAGAGCGCAGACACCGTCTTTGGAAAGCACGCATTTTAGAAAGCACAAGGTTTTGCCTTGTGCTTTTTTTGCAAAAAATATGATATACTGTCAGTAGTATGAAGATTGATAATAAACAACTCTACGATGAGATTGTTCGTCGCGGTGTCGTTCCTCAAGATCAATTGATGGAGCTTTTTCGTCGTGCGACGGAAGAGAATGTTCAACTCGGCGACCTCCTCGTTGATGAACAACTTTTATCAGAAAAAGACCTTGTCCAAATCAAAGCCCAGCTGTTGGGATTTCCCTTTATTGATTTGGAAAAGTTAGACATCCTTGATAAAACGTTTGAAATTATTCCGGAGCAAATTGCAAAGAAATTTCATATTGTCGCCTATAAAAAAGAAGGCGACAATCTCTATGTTGCCATGCTTAATCCGGAGGACTTGCAGACGCTTGATTTTTTGCACAAGAAAACGGGGCTCAAAATCATCCCGGCTGTCACGACAAAATCCGGGATGAGCGAGGCGCTGAAACGCTATGAGAAAACGCTCAAAGCAGAGTTTGGCGACATCATCAGCGATGAAGATCGCGCAGAAGACGACCTTGCAAAAATCGCCGAAGACTTGCCGATTGTGCGTATTGTAGAAACACTGATCAAACACGCGATTTTGCAGGGCGCATCAGATATCCACATCGAGCCACTGGAAAAAGAAGTCCTGGTACGTTTTCGTGTGGATGGTATTTTAAAAAAGGCCATGACACTGCCAAAAAACACTCTGCCGGGCATTATCGCCAGGATCAAAGTTCTTGCACGCCTCAAGCTTGACGAGCATCGCCTGCCACAGGACGGGCGATTTAAGATGGAGACCGATGAATACAAAATTTCTTTTCGTGTGAGTATTTTGCCGGTTTTTGACGGAGAAAAAGTCGTCATGCGTCTTTTGGATGAGTCATCGCAGGGACTCACACTGGAAAAAATGGGACTGCATGGCGAAGCACTGGAGGCCATTCAAAGAGAGATCAATAAGCCAAATGGTATGATTCTCGTAACGGGACCAACGGGTTCCGGTAAGACGACAACACTCTATACGATCGTGGATATCCTCAATAAGCCATCCGTTAATATTTCCACAATTGAAGATCCGGTAGAGTATCGTATGGATCATATCAATCAAACACAGGTCCATGCAAAAATTGGTATGACCTTTGAAGCGGGCTTGCGGTCACTCTTGCGTCAGGACCCCGACATCATCATGGTAGGGGAGATTCGTGACAAAGAAACATTGGAAATCGCCATGCATGCGGCAATGACCGGACACCTTTTGCTTTCCACATTGCATACCAATTCCGCAGCCGGCGCCATTGCACGTATGGTTGATATGGGGGCGGAACCATTTCTGATCGCATCCACGACAAACGTCGTTATCGGACAGCGCTTGGTACGAAAATTGTGCGGAGAGTGTCGCACGACATATTCCCTCACCGAGCAAGAAGTGGCGACACTGCGTGAAAGCTACGAGCTTGATGCCATTGGCGCTGTTTTGGTTCATTTGGGTGTGATGAAAGAAGGACAGACGTGGATGGATTTGACATTTTATAAGGCGCAGGGATGCAGTGAGTGTGGAGACAGTGGGTATAAGGGACGTAACGGCATCTTTGAAGTTTTTGAAATCACAGAAGAGATTGAGAAGCTCATCACGCAAAATGCAACATCAGATGAGATGGAGCGCTTTGCACGTGAGCATAATCACATGCTTACGATGGTTGATGATGGATTTTATAAGTGTGTTCAAGGGATTACATCGATTGAAGAGGTGATGCGCGTGACACAGGAGTAGCAGAAGCTCCTCGCTTACAAAAAACAACAAAACAAAAAATAACAAAAAATTATGGCACGGTATCTTTATACAGCAAAAACAGTAGATGGCACTCCACGATCCGGAGAACTTGTCGCTACAAACGAAAAAATGGTTGCAGAGCAATTGCGTGCAGAGGGGCTTCTTGTTACATCAATGCAAGAAGTCTCTGACAAAGAAGCCAACAAGCCAAAAATCAATTTTTTGGATCGGTTTTCTACAATTCCGCTTAAGGAAAAGTTATTTTTTACACGAAACCTCGGCGTGATGATTGCATCGGGATTATCTATCGGGCGCAGTCTTACGAACCTCGTGGCACAGACAAAAAACAAAAGATTTCAAGGGATTTTGCAACAAGTGTATGAAGACGTACAAAAAGGGATGTCTTTTTCCGATGCGCTTTCAAAATATCCAAATGTCTTTGGTGACTTGTTTGTCAACATGGTCCGCGTTGGTGAAATCGGTGGAACGCTGGAAGAGTCACTGCGCATCTTGACGGTGCAGATTGAAAAAGAACACAATTTACGCTCAAAGATTCGCGGGGCGATGATCTATCCGTCGGTTATTCTCTTTGCCATGACGATTGTGGGCGTATTGATGTTGACGTATATCTTGCCACAGATTACCGGTGTATTTGATGACATGGAAGTAGAATTACCACCGATGACACAATTTGTCATGGCGCTTTCTGATGCACTCAAGGAGCATAGCCTTCCCATTCTTTTTCTTCTTATCGGGGGCGGTATTGGTGTGAAGTATTTTTTGTCAACGCCCATCGGCAAAAGGACTTTGAGTTGGCTTCTGTTGCATCTCCCGGCAATCAAAAATATCGTCATCAAAGTCAATACCGCGCGCTTTACGCGTATCTATAGTTCGTTGCTTTCCAGTGGTGTATCCGTCGTTGATGCGCTGGATATTGTTGCGGATACGCTTTCAAACGTGTATTATAAAGAAGCAATCCATGAAGGACGCAATCGCATCCAAAAAGGTGTTGACCTTTCCGCTGTTTTTGAATCTTATCCAAATCTTTTTCCTTTGATTGTGACGCAGATGGCAAAAGTTGGCGAAGAAACGGGAAAGACAGAAGAAATGCTTCTTAAGATTGCAGAGTTCTATGAGGAAGAGATCAATGAAATCACCAAAAACCTCTCTGCCATTATTGAGCCGGTTTTGATGATTATCATCGGTGGTGCGGTCGGCTTTTTTGCCGTTGCTATGCTTCAGCCGATGTATAGCGTTCTGGAGAATATCAATTAGTTTTTATGAGTTTTATACACAGCATACAACAAAAGAAAACAAAAGGATTTACCTTTATTGAAGCAATGATTCTTTTGGTGCTGTTTTCTATTGCAACGATTGCGTTTTATAAAATGTATACCGAGTCCGTACGACTCATCATTGAAGCGAAACGACGTATTGCGGCGATTGAAATTGCCAAAGAGCGCATGGAGCAAATTCGCAATATACCGTATGATGAAATCGGCACGAAAGAGGGAAGTCCTTCCGGTCACATCACTCAAGATGAGACGGTGGATGTGAATCATATTACATTTCGCATTATCACAGATGTGCTCTTTATTGATGATCCAAATGATGGATTGATAAACACGCCATCACCAAATAACGACGACAATTTTAATGACTATAAGCGCGTGCATATTTTTGTCTTGTGGGGCAAGGCCACAGACCAAGCTGCTGTGGAAACAATAGACGCAAAATCTGATACATGGAGCAAGTCACGTGTAGAACTCGTTTCTACATTTGTGCCACCGGGGGGCATTGAGGGACCATCATTAAATGGTGTATT
>CAZMCZ010000011.1:7935-10426 GCA_964565145.1 uncultured Pseudobdellovibrionaceae bacterium
ATGGCACCGCTACATGACTTTGTGCTGTCTGTCGATGATCCTTTTTGTCAGCCAATTCCGGGCGCGCACAAGATAGATTTGACAGGTGGCTATCTGATTGGATCAGATCCAGTACCTGATCCGGATAAAAATATTTATGCATTGGACTCGTTTTTTGACAATACAGAATTTACAACAGATGCAAGTGGAACAGTTACAATCTATACAGACACTGATGATGATGGAACGATAGAAACCAATGGCGATGATAAGGCAAGTGCAGGCGCATATACGCTGGATGTAGCACAATTTGAATCAAAAAACCCTAATTTGACCTTTTGGCGTTTTAAGAACTATACGAATAGTAAGCCAAATGTTATGGCATTGGATCGTGATTATAATACAACATCCGGTGCGTGTTCTCTGATTGCTCTTGATAAGACCAAAAAGAGTATTTTTGTCACGGTGCGCGATGCAACAGATTCTAATAATATCATCCCGATTGAAGGTGCAACGGTTCGTGTGCAAAATACATCCGCTGCCTATAGTTCCAGCGGACTCACAGATGTGTTTGGTAAGGTGTATTTCCCAAATAATCAGACAACACCACTGGTTGCCGGTGACTATGAGGTGCGTGTTAGCATGGATGGCTATAAAGTGCATACGCAGACCGTTTCAGTTGTTTCCGGACTTAAAATAATCACGGTTGATCTCACACCAAACCCATAACGCAACAATCATGTACAAAAAAGCAACAACAACCTATCAGGGACTGACAATGATTGAGACGATTATCACCATTGCAATCATCTCTTTGGTGATGATTGGATTTACGGCGCTTTTTGCGCGATTGTGGAAGGTCTATGGTTTTACGATGGAGACGGGTATTGCGACACAAATCGCATCACGTGGCATTGATGATGCAATAAAATATATCCGTAAGATGCAACCAAGCGAAAACGGATCATTTCCGATTGTCTCTGCCAAACCAAACGATTTTGTTTTTTATTCTGATTATGATAACGATGGCATCGTTGAGCGAGTGCATTATTTCGGCGGTGCTGATGTACTCAAAGTAGGCATTACTGAGCCTGATACAAGCACGCTCCCCGCAAACTATGATGACGCGACAGAATCCATTGAGGTGGTGTCGCGCTATGTGGTCAACGATATCATTCAGGGAAGTACGAGCTGTACGAAGTATGTTTTTTCATCAGAAATCGATGGCACACCTTCGCATCCGTTTACATCCATTGGCATGGCAAGAAATGTTGGTAGTGCCGGGGGATATGATTTTTCTATTGATGGGCAGTCTTTTCACACGCAGGTAACAAGTGATGGATGGGTGTTGGTTGCATCTGGAAAAGGTAGCGATACAGAGAGTCGTTATAATCAGGTATCAAATTTAAGTTATCGTAAAGATAATATCCTTGCGAGTACTATTTTGAGTAATCTAAGCGATATTACGCATGTTCGTATCCAAGCGACAAGCGGACCAGCAAGACCATTTGATGTGACAACAGATAATGCTGACGTCATTACACGCCTCAAAGCGTTTAAGACACTGGGATATGATATAACGCATAATAATATTGCATGGCAAGGAGATAATAGTAATCGTATGCACGGCATAACATGCGATGGTGGTGAAGGAGATTTAAACAAAAAAATCTACCATGCCTGTGGCAATAATGACGGCATGTACTGGACGCCCGGCAGTGGCAATGGCACGGATCCTTCTGGTAATAGCGTTAATCATCGTGAGCAAGTTCAGTATTCAGCAGAATCATGTTGGTGGTGGTGGTGTTCTCCCGCAGAAAATAATCTAAATCTTTATGTTAATGCGCCGGCAGACCCAAGTGTTTTTTATGTAACGGCAACGAAGCAACAACCCAATGGTTTTTTTCTGGGGGATAACGGTATTACATATACAGAGCAAGATTTACTTGCGCTTGGGGCATTTTGTACAGAGGCAGACAGTGGTCCCCCGGAATATCGTCCGATTTTTGAGTACTATGATGATTTTCGTGAAGTATTTGATGCGTTAGAAGAAGAAGAGACGTTTGGTTATGAAAATGTTGCACCAACAAAGCTTATTCCTAGCACGCCTGGTGAATCAGTAGATGTAACAAAAGTAAAAATGGTAAAAGTCCTCCTCCATATCAACCCGGAACCAAATCAAGCTCCAGATAATATTATTTTGGAATCTTTTGTCAATTTACGTAATCTCTCACCATATGACCATCTCTAATTTATAATGTCAATCACTATGTTTCATCTCTATAAGCGCGGGAGCGCAATCATTTACGGATTGATTATTATCGGCATTACGAGTTTTGTGTTGCTTGCACTGATGCAATTTGTTGTGAGCAACTTGAAGCTCGGATTTCATGCAGAGCCGAAAGAGCAGTCACTGCACATTGCTGAAGCCGGCGTGTATTTTTATCGTTGGTATCTTGCACATAATGTCGAAGGGCGCACGGCATCGCAAGTACAAGATTTTTGGGCAAAT
>CAZMCZ010000011.1:10526-14832 GCA_964565145.1 uncultured Pseudobdellovibrionaceae bacterium
GTGATGAAACGGAAGCATATGTTGCACAGTACACTGATGGAGCAACTGCTGATATTGGTTTTTATAAAATCTGTGTCACCAAACCAACGGCATACTCTTCTATCGTAACGATTACATCGACGGGATGGACGGAGAAAAAGCCAAAACTAAAACGTACCGTTACCGCACGCTTGCGTAAACCGTCATGGAGTGAAAAAGCGGTAATGGCAAATAACTTTACACGGTTGAGTGCAGGGACGAAAATCTTTGGTCCAATTCACGGCAATGAAGGGTTTCGCTTTGACGGTACAGCGCATAACATTGTGACGGCATCGATGGCAACGTATTTTGATCCTGATATTGGTGCAGTACGGCCGGGAGTATGGGCATCACTGCCAGGCACTAATCAGCCTGATCCAGATGACAGTGATCATTTTCTTGCCGGCAAAAAGTTTCCCGTTCCGGTTGTGGATTTCTCTTCAGCTGTTGCTGATTTTAAGGTCATTAAAGATCGCGCTCAGGATAGTAATACTGATGATTTATATTTTGGTCGTGAGGGTCAAGGGCGTCACATAGAACTTGGCGTGCCCAGTAGTGATCAAATGACAATTTCAACAGTAACGAGTTATAGTGCAAATACTTACGCCATTCTTGCGGAGGACTCTTCTAACGCTACCTCGTATCCAATTCCTGATGAGGGCGTGGTGTACGTCGAGGATAATGTCTGGGTGGAAGGAACTCTTCCTGCCGGAAAACGATTGACAATTGCTGCTAATGATGACAATGCATCACGCAAGAGAAGTATTTTCATCGGTATGGGTGATCTGCGTTATGAGAGTTATGGTAGCGATACGGTTCTGGGGTTAATGGCAGAGGACAGCATACATCTGTTGCGTTACTCTAAGCCAGACCTTCACATTGATGCGGCAATGTTGGCACAGTCTGGCAATATCGGATGGACGGCGCCATCAGGTTATTATTGGGGTAACACTATTGTGCCACCATCTTTGATCACTATCAATGGCGCGTTGGTCTCCAATAAGCGCATGGGCTTTGGCTACACAAACGGTGCAGGTTATACAAATCGTGAGCTGATCTTTGATGCGGATCTCGTTATTCAGCCACCGCCAATGTTTCCGGCGGGAGAGTCTTATGCGATTGATTTATGGGATGAGATTGAGTAAAAGCGTGATTTGCGTTATGATGAAAGAGATAAAATAAAATACAACATGTCTTTTCTTACAAAAAAATTTCTTGATCCGCGTCCCGCTACATTTGGACTTGATTTGAGTGACCTCTCGATCAAAGTGATGCAAATCATCCATGAACGACAGCACGACCATATCAAAGGATTTGCAACGGCAAAATTACCTCTCGGGACAATTTCTGATGGCGTCATCGTCAAAAAAGATGTCGTCATTGAAGCGATTAAGACCACGGTTGAACGCGCGGGGATTACAACGCCACACGTGATTTGCTCTCTGCCGGAAACGAAGGCGTTTTTGCGTGTGATTTCCATTCCGCATATGACGCCGGAAGAGGCGCGCGAGGCTGTGAAGTGGGAAATGGAAGCAAATATCCCGATGACGCTTGATCAGGTGTATCATGATTGGCAGATTTTGGAAGAGCCGGTAATCAAAGAAAAAGGACATATGAATGTTTTGGTGGTGGCGGTGGCGCGGAGCATTGTAGATATGTGGCTTGGTGTTTTGCGTGATGCGGGACTGCAAGTGCATGGCTTTGACATAGAGTCCATTGCGCAGGCGCGGAGCTTGCTTTCTGCCGATGGTGATAAACAGACATCAATGATTGTTGATATCGGTGACCGACGGACCAGTTTCCTTATCGCCGTTGACAGTGCGCCGGTGTTTACATCAAGTATTCCGTTGTCATCGGAGTCAATGACTGATGCGATTGCAAAAAGCATGAATCTTTCACACGCAGAAGCGGAAAAAATCAAAATCAATCACGGTATCGGGTCTATTGTAAAGGATGATCATATCTTTCACGCACTCAAACCGGTCCTTGAAAACTTTGTGACAGAAATTGATCGCTCCATTGAGTTTTTTGTTACCGGCATGCGTTATGCAAAAACCGTTGATCAGATTATTCTCTGCGGTGGTGGCGCAAAAACAAAGGGGATTATCCCATATTTTTCTCGTCGCTTGCAAAAAAACATCACGTTGGGTAATCCATGGAAAAATGTTCATCTTGACACCATCCCACCGGTTACACGTGAAAATGCTGTTCAATATTCTACCGTTGTGGGACTTGCCATTAAAGATTTATAAGCGCATATGAAAATCGCACTAAACCTCTTACCGGAAGATCAGAAGAAGCATTTGCGAGAGCAATATATTTTTCGCAGTATCTTACAAGAGGAAATCTATATCATAAGTATCATCATTATCTTTTTCTTTGGGTTGTTTGGTGTGCATTTGGTGTTGTCGTCAGAGGTGCGTTTACTGGAACAACAAGTCAAGCATCAAGAAAATAACACGCAAGCGCATGAAATAGAAACGGCGCATCAGTTGTTTCGTGATGTAAGCAAGGACGTTGACACGTTGTATACATTAAGCAAAAATCATTTGTCGTGGGCACCGCTTCTGAAAAAAATCAGCGCTACCGTGGGGCGCGATGTGCGCATTGATGGCATTCACCAAAAAGACGGACAACTGAAAATTGAAGGCGTGGCGCATACACGACAAGACGCTGTAGAACTAAAAGAGGCTATTGCAGAGATCACCATCGGTGATGTAAAATGTTTTTCTGATATTACCATTCCGGCAAAAGATCTCGTTACGGCGGTTGATACGCACTTTGTGCTCACAGCGATGATTGCAACGGAGTGTATACGGGGAGAGCATCAAGAAGGCGACGATGCAGGCAAAGAATCATCGCAGGAAGATAATGGTACACAACCGGCACAGCAAACATCTGGTGGACAAGATCAGGCATCGCCAAAGGAATTATCAGAAGGGTTAGAGGCGAATACGCCACAAGAGAAAAAAACAACACCACTCAATATCTCATAAAAGCATACACATGAAACCTTTTTTGCAACAATATAAAATACACGTTACGATCGGGATTTTTGTATTGGTATTTTTGCCGGTGAGTTTTTTCTTGTGGAAGCACTTGCGTTTTTTGATCGCAGAGGACATTGATAAAAAACAACAATTACAAGTGACGCAGGAAATCCAAAAAGCGACAATCACGGCAATGCCACAATTGCGCACACAAGTACAACGCATTGAACAAAACCGCGATAAACTTAATATCCTTTTTGATAACAGTGGTAATGCAACAGTGGAACTTTATGCACAAATTGAGCGCATTGCGGCACTACTGGGACATGAGGATATAACATTTACGGTAGAGACATACAAAGCGCCACAAAAAGACAAGCCCCAACGCAAAAAGAAATCCAACGTAAAAAATCCAAAAAAAGATACACAAAAGAAAAAAAAGACCGCAGATATTGCGCCAAGTGCAGACAACTTTTTGTACTTGCACATCAAGACGATTAGCACATTCAACGAAGCCATTGCCTTTTTGGAGAAGATTGACAACTTGCCGTATCTCTCCGATGTCTTGGCATTTGATATCGTCGCTTATGAGACGCCACAGCGCTCAGCCAGAGATCAGACAACGTCAAAGCGTCCGGCAAAGAACAATCTCGTAGAATCACATTTCTATATCGTCTTTTATGCGAAAGAGAAAGCGACACCGCAAGACAATACGGCACAACCGTCACAACAAGAGAAAAATCCAGCAACAAATCAAGAACAAAAATAACATATCGTGATTATAAAAGACTATGAAGTTTAAAATGCCATCAAAATTTGCCACAGGACTCTCACGTCGTGCAATGCAAAAAAAGATCACAACAGTATGGGAAAAGGCCTTTCCTTATCTCACGGCGGTGCTCCTGCTCTTTGCATTGGTGCGACTTGGCATTATCGGATTTCATGCGCTGTATCGCAGTGATTTATCAGAGGAAGAGTTAAAAAGCCGGACAGTGATTGAAGAGAAGAAAAATCAATTCAAACAAGAGCAATTTGATGCAATCCTTCGTGACATTCAACAACGCGCTGAGCGTAGTACACTACGCACACGCACGGTAGAAGACATCTTTTATCAAAGCAGTATAGAACGAAAGAAAGAACAAAAACGATAGCCATTGAGAAAGATATTAAAAACAAAACACGCTCATAGTAAGCGTGTTTTGTTTTTGCATTAATACATAGCGATGTCGTTGTTTGCCCCTTTGTGCGCCAATGGTGCATTGTCTGTCCACACTTCGCGTGAGGATTTTCTATCCGTG
>CAZMCZ010000012.1:0-14607 GCA_964565145.1 uncultured Pseudobdellovibrionaceae bacterium
AGGATAATGTCATTTATGCAGAACAATGCAAAAACATGGTATGGAGCGGTCGCGCTTCTTTTGACGATTATTATGATAGTTGTGATTTGGCACACGTTGCGGTGGCAGGTGATTGTCGCGTATTTTGTGGCGCTCAATAGCGTGACAATGATGTATTATTTATGGGACAAGATGATTGCACCCACGCATATTGTGCGTGTACCGGAAGTGATTTTGCATCTCTTGGCGCTTTTTGGCGGATCGCCGGCGGCACTGCTTGGGCAGAAACTTTTTCGTCACAAAACACAAAAGACGACGTTTCGTATGTGGTTTTGGCTGATTGTGCTTGTGCAGGGCGTTGGTGTGCTCTATCTGCTATACAAGGCTAATCGTTTTTGATCGTGTGGTAAGGGAATATGGTTTGTGATGCGTGGCTCTTGGCAAAGGGATTGCGCAATCACAGTAATCGCATGTATACTGAAAGTATATAAGTATTGAGACCACTATATGTTGTGTCCTTTTTGTAAGAAGCCACGTAATACCAAAGTGATTGACTCGCGCTCCATTAAGGCCGGACGCGCCGTGCGCCGCCGCCGACAGTGTTTGCATTGTGCAGAGCGGTTTACAACGTACGAAGAAATAGAAATCGTTCGTTTGCGCGTTATTAAGCGTGATGGTGAGCGAGAAGAATATGAGCGTCATAAGATTGAAGATGGTCTGCGACGGGCACTGCAGAAACGACCCGTGAGTGAAGAACGCTTGCAGAAACTCTTGGCGGCAATTGAATATGATATTCAGAGCAGTGAAAAACGAGAGATGACGAGTCGTGCGATTGGACGAATTGTCATGGATCATTTGCGCGATGTGGATGATGTGGCGTTTATCCGTTTTGCAAGCGTCTATAAATCTGTCGGGTCAGCTGACAGTTTCCACAAAGTTGTCAAAGAGATTATGGAACGAGAGGATAAATAGAGTTTGTGTAAGGACTAAGAGAAACGTTTATGGCGACAGTGCATACCATTTCTGTCCGTGTCAAGACAAATGCCAAGGTAACGTCTGTGACCAAAGAGAATCAGACAACGTACCGTGTTGCCGTGACATCGGCACCACAACATGGCAAAGCCAATGTCGCCGTACAAAAAGCACTTGCTCATTATTTTGATGTTCCGCGATCATGTGTGACATTGCGTCGTGGATTTGCCGGAAAGGATAAACGGTGGGATATCACTTTTTAACGTCATGCATGCAGTAGCACAACAACGACCACATTATTCTCAGATGCTTTTGGCAATCGCTGTCGGTAGCATCGTCGCTGTGGCATGTCTCTTGTGGGACATGATGCCGTATGATACATTGTTGTTTCTCTGTGGCATCGGCGGTATTGTAAGCATCGTTCTTTTTTATCGGCATTGGTGGATGTGGCTTAGCGTTCTTTTTTTGCTTGGTATGGCATTGGGTGGGGTGCGCACCCACCATGTTTTGCTCTTGGAGCAACACGTCGTGCCTGAGAGCACATTTCGTGGCACACTTTACGTTGTAAGCGTGCCACGACAGGGCAATCGCTATATAAAGATGATCGCCCGTGATGATCGTGGATCAAAAATGCTATTGCGTTTACCGCGTCATGCGCCGGTTGTCTTTGGGTCAGAAGTGACGGGGGAGTGCCGGCGCAAACGACCAGAAGCATTTGAGACATTTGATTATCCGCGATATTTGCTGATGCACGGCGTGACGCAGATTTGTACGATGAGAGAATACGCTATCACCGGTCGCACACAGACACCGCTGTCCTACCTTGCGGATATGCGTCGCTATTTCGAAAACAATCTCTCTCATCTCATGCCGTCGCCGGAAAGCGCATTGGGTAACGGCTTGATTTTTGGAGGTGATGACCGCCTCAGTCAAACACTGCAAGACGCGTTTGCACGGACGGGCATGTCGCACATCGTTGCTGTGAGCGGATACAATGTAACGATTATTGTGCTTGCGGTAACAGGCGTTGGAATCTTTTTTGGTCTGTGGCGCAAGCAGGCGGCGGTATTGTCTATCGTTGCCATTGTTTTGTTTGTTGCGATGATCGGCTTTCCTTCCAGTGGCGTGCGCGCCGCCGTCATGGGGTCGTTGGTGTTGTTTGCTGTGATGTATGGACGTGCATCGCATGTGGGGAATGCCGTATTGTTTGCGGCGGCAACGATGCTTTTGTGGAGTCCGTTGCAACTGCGTTATGACATTGGATTTCAACTTTCCTTTCTTGCCGTTATCGGCATCGTGTTGTTTTATCCGTTTTTTCAAGCGGTGGTGACGCGCGGGCAAAAGCCCTTTGGTTTTTTGGAGATTCTTCTCCTTACCATCAGCGCTCAACTTTTTGTCGTACCTGTTATCATGTTTCATTTTCATACACTGTCGCTTACATCGCTGATGAGCAACATCTTGGTGTTGCCGGTCTTGCCCTTTACAATGCTTTTTGTATTTTTGGCAGCGCTTTGCAGTGCATTTTTTTGGCCTTTGGCGAGTTTCTTTGCGTGGATTGCCTATGGTCTTTTACATTATGAAATTTTTATCATTTCTTTTTTTGCAGAGCGTTCGTGGAGCAGTCTGGCCGTGCCGACGTTTTCCTTTCCGTTGGCACTACTCTACTATATGGTATTATTAAGTATTGCATACTTTTTTTATAACTATGATCAACGCACGCTATCGTAAAGTATTTTATGGGTTTTTGGGCTTATTGATTCTCATAACGCTTGTTGCTGTGGTAATCATTTACCAAGCGCGCACCTCCACACAGACAACGATTCGGTTTCTAGATATTGGACAAGGCGATGCCATCCTTATCAGCGAAGGGCAGTATCAAATCTTGATTGATGGCGGTCCGGATGGTCGGCGACTTGAAGAGCTTCTCGGACGTTATATGCCGTTTTGGGATCGTACACTGGACGTCATTATTGCGACACATCCGGATCGTGATCATATTGACGGATTGGTAAATGCGCTAGAGAAGTATCACGTTGACACCTTTTGGCACAGCGGACTACAAAAAGCGACAGACGTCAGTTTGGCGCTTGAGCGAGTCATCGCACACAATAAAAATATCACCCCACACACGCCGGTTCTCGGTGACCGGATCACACTGCCCTCCGGTGCAGAGCTTACGATTGTCCATCCAACGGCGCCCTTTGAAGGCACGATTAACGATGACGTCGATGCCAATGCGCTGAGCATTGCTGCGGTTTTGCATGTTGGTGATGAATGGTTTTATTTTGGTGGTGATTTACCGTATCAACAAGAAGAGCAGTTGTCCTTGCCACACACGCCACTCACCGTGCTCAAAGCCGGACATCATGGATCTAAGACATCAACTTCGCAAGCATTTCTCGATAAGACAAATCCACGTGATGTCATCATCTCCGCCGGGAAAGACAATCGCTATGGGCATCCACATCGGGACGTCGTACAACGCGTACTTAAACATGGTGCACGTCTTTTCTCTACGATTGAAAGTGGTACGATTGTCTATACATGTCCCTATCATGGCGCATGTGTCATTTCCTTTGACCCATAAAACATACACAGAGGCCAAAAATATGCTATACTAAAAGAACATACGATAACGATTTTTATGTTGGAACAACCGCAACAAAATATACCAAAAGAACAGCAATCCGAGCAAGAACGCGAGCAAGAACGCGAGCAAGAACGCGAGCAACAAGCGCGCGCCGTGGAGGATGTGTGTGCATATTTTTTAGAGAAAGAAACGCCACAATTGTTAGACCGCTATGAACGCAATGATGCGTTACCGCAGGAGCGCGCAGCAAAAACAGAGAATCTTATGCATCTTAAAAAGATTACACAAGATTCTCACGCGTTTTTGCAACGTTCTGATGAATTGTTAACAAATGATAGCATAATGCAAGCACCACGTGATCTGTTCCAACAACATGAACAGGAGACTGCGCTTGCAGAATTAGAAGCGTTTATTGTTGCAGCAACATTTTTCAGAGAGAAAACGACAGAAGATATGACGTCTACCGTCAAACCGACAAGCACGCAACAACATCAGTATCATTTCAATATCTTAAAAACACAACAGATAATACGTCATATCCTTGACGATATAGCGACGCGCTTAACAGAAATATTAAAAAAAGAGAAACAATCCCCACAAAATCATTCAGAGAGCGAACAGGAAATGCACGGTAATGTCGATGAAACGATACAGCGCCTTATCACACAGATACGACAACCGGATGATTCCAATAAAGATTTATGAGCACAAGTAAAAACGGATATTCATTGGAACCAATTAGCGAGGAAGATCTTGATCTTGCATCGCGGTTTGGTGCACAAAAAAAAGAAACATCACCAACAGACAGTCAAAAAACGGAAGAACGGAGCACTCAGCGCGTTGAGGGCATCGTTGAGCGTAGCGCAAGTGAGCGGGATGTCGCTTATCAGAAACAGCTTCGCGCGATTCAAGACGATGATGAGATCGATGTGTCGGAGTCATCCATTGCACAAGATGCTAGCGACGTCCATCAACACACAGCACGCGAATCACAAATTCAACATCTTTTGGATTTGGCGCTTACAAAGAGTCCCAGTTACGCCGTAAAGGTCGCAGAGCACACCGATGATTATTATATTTTGGATAAAGTACATGACCGGTTACTCACAGAGGAATTTCGCAAGGCTTTAGCGGAGCGTGGCTTGTAAAGCTCTTGTACATATGGCACTAGAGGTAGTGCGCTGTAAACAAAAACAAAAATTATTGTGGATATAGTACAAATCATTTTTATCGGCATAACAATCATCTTGGCGACGTTGAGCATCGTCAGTGGTGGTTTTCTTGTCGTGCGCAGTTTCTTGCGTCATCGCGCCAGTGTCAATGTGGCGCTACATGAAGACTTAGAAATTATTCGTGTTGCACACGCACAAGATCACAAAAACGACACGGCACAAAATCCGGAAGCATGGAAAGAAGAAATCGGCGCCATGGAGCAACTCCTCGTCTCTCTTTCACGTTTGCAAGAGACGCGCTTTGGTTGGAAGCAATTACTCTATGGAAAACCGACGATTACACTTGAAATCGCAAATCCTTCCGGTGTGGAAGAAATCTTTTTTTATATCGCTGTGCCACAGAAATACCGAAATGCATTGGAAAAGCAAGTGCATAGTTATTTCCCAAATGCGCAGGTGGAGAAAGTTGAAGACTATACGATTTTTGCGCCGGGGAGTGAGGTGGTAATGGCAAATATGAAACTCAAAGAATCACATGCACTGCCACTAACGACATATGAAGAGATGGAAGTAGACCCTCTCAGTGAAATTACGACAGCGTTGAGCAAATTGGAAACGGCCTATGAAGGTGCGTGTGTGCAAGTCGTCTTGCAATCACCACCATCGACGTGGCGTGTCAAGGGACGCAAAATCGCGCATGAGATGCAACAAGGAAAGCGTTTGCGTGAAGTCTACAAAAAATCCATTTTTATCAATATCATCCACACCTTTTTTGATGCATTGACGGCATCAAAGCCGTCGGAAGACACCCAACAAACACAACTCACGCCAGAGGAGCAAGAATTAATCAAGATGATCGAAAACAAAATTGCAAAAATCGGTTTTGCGACAAATATACGACTCTTGTCATCGGCCAAAACAAAAGAGCGCGCAGAAGAAATCTTGTCGCACATGGAAAATGCCTTTACGCAATTTGAAAAACAAGATGTCAATTCCTTTGTCGTGCGTCATTTTACCAAAAAGGCAAAAACGGTTGCTTTTCACTATATTTTTCGCACATTCAATGAAGACTACAGTATGGTTCTTGGGGTAGAAGAAATCGCAAGTATATTTCATTTTCCCATTTCTACGACAGAGACACCAAAGATTACGTGGCTCAAATCCGGAAGCGCTCCACCGCCAATTAATATTCCACAAGAGGGCATCCTCTTGGGATATAACGATTATCGTGGCGTGCAGACAGAAATTCGTCTTACAGATGCCGACCGTCGTCGTCACCTCTATGTTATCGGACAGACAGGTGTCGGTAAGTCAACATTTTTGCAAGAAATTGCAAAGCAAGATGTCCGTAATGGAAAGGGTATGTGCTTTATCGATCCGCATGGTGATGCCATCGAAGACATCATGAGCGCAATCCCACGAGAGCGTGCAGAAGATGTTATTTATTTTGATCCGTCGGATACAGAGCGTCCGTTTGGACTCAATATGATGGAATACGACAAGCCGGAAGAAAAAACATTTGTCGTTAATGAGTTGATCAATATCTTTGACAAGCTCTATGACCTCAAAGCAACCGGAGGCCCGATGTTTGAGCAGTACATGCGTAATGCGATGCTTCTTATCATGGAAGATCCCGAAACCGGCTCAACGCTGATGGAAATTCCAAAAGTGCTTGCCGATGAGGAATTTCGCAAGATGAAACTTTCTAAATGCAAAAATCCTGTCGTAAAAGACTTTTGGACCAAGGAAGCGGAAAAGGCCGGTGGTGAAGCGGCGCTTGCAAATATGGTGCCTTATATCACATCCAAGCTGACACCGTTTCTCTCCAATGACATGATGCGACCGATTATTTCACAGCAAAAAAGCACCATTGATTTCCGTGATGCGATGGACAGCGGAAAGATTCTTCTCATCAATCTCTCAAAAGGAAAAATCGGTGAGATGAATAGTTATCTTTTGGGAATGATTATTGTCGGAAAACTACTTATGGCGGCACTTTCTCGTGTGGATATGCCGGAACGTGAGCGTAAAGATTTCTATCTGTACATTGATGAGTTTCAAAACGTGACAACGGATAGTATCGCGCAGATTCTTTCTGAGGCGCGCAAGTATCGCTTGGCGTTGGTTATCGCGCATCAATTCATCGGACAACTTTCAGAAGAAATTTCCAAAGCCGTTTTTGGTAATGTGGGGTCGTTGGCCGCATTTCGCGTGGGGCCGGAGGATGCCGATTTTCTTGAGAAACAATTTGAGCCGGTTTTTACGGCGCATGACCTCGTTAATGTGGATAATTATAATTTTTTTGCACGGCTTCTCATCAACAATCAAACCGTTCCTCCGTTTAACATGAAGTCTTATCCACCGACGGATGGCAGTAGAGAGATCGTTGATAAATTGAAAGAGCTTTCCCGTTTGAAATATGGTCGTGATCGAGCGATTGTGGAAGCGGAGGTGCAAGAGCGATCACGCATGGCGCCAACAGAAGGCGCAACACAAAAACCGGAGGGAGAACACTATTGGCGATAATGTAACATAAGAACGCGTATTAAATAGAGGCGTTACATGTTCTGTAACGCCTCTTTGTGGTGTTTACGCGCTTAAATACGATATCCCGTTACGATGAGTAAAACGGGAAAGAGCCGTATAAAGCCGCCGTAAATCGACACTTGGCATGCGGAGGTCATGGGAAATAATTCCTTCTGACAATGTCATGCCTTGCACTTTCCTCGCAGTTAAAGAAAATGCTTGCATAATAGGATGAAAATGTGTTTCAGAACCGCTATGTCTATTCCACAGCACTTCACGACAAATGTCGTATTTTTCTCCATTGCAGTTGATTGTGACTGTTTCTGTATCAAAATCTATGGCCGTGACAATGCCACGGGATCCGTTTACAAGACCATTGCGATTTAACACATGCACAACAGGTGTTCCAACACTAAAGCGTTGTTCCAAATATGGTGCATCTGGACAGTCTTCTCCATAATAATTTGGAGTAACGATGATTTCTTTTTTCTCCTTCGCTAGTTGTTTTTGATGGTGAGCATTGACTTTTTGAGCATTTGTGTAATACGCGCTCAAAATAAGATCATCAACACTCTTTGTGGGATTGAGATCTGGTAACATATCTGCCCACCACATAACAAGATCTATATGTGATTCTTCTTGAATTGCATTTCGTAATATATTAAGACGATCCAAAAATGTGGGATCATTCTCATGACGAAAGCTGTGGTGAAGATCAATTATTTCAAAATCTTGTACAAGATTGGTGTTTACCCACGATGGGCCATTTTCAGGTTTGAATTGACAATGATCACCAACTAAAACCATTTGACAACCACCAAATGGCCAATTTATACCTGTGATTGTTTGTAACGCCAAATCAATTTGATGCATTTGATTGGCGTTAAGCGCAAACGCTTCATCAATGATAAAGATGTCTCCAGGACGAATATTTATATCATAGCGAAAAGAATTACGAGTTACAACCTCCTCGTCTGTAAAGTCATAAATCCCTAAGCGCAAAAGGCTAGAAACCGTTTTTGCTCGTGGTTCTCTTTGTGCGCTAAGTTCAATAGCCGCAATGCCACTGGAGGCCGTTTTGTGAATATGCTTGTAGATATCACGCTCTTCCAGAAGCGCTTGCAAGTTTTTGATGATTGCTGTTTTGCCACAACCGGCAGCCCCACGAAGAAGAAGTGATTTTCCTTTTTCAATTGCATCGAGAATAGAGAGTTGTTCTTTTGAATATTGTATCATGATGATACCTCCTATACACAAAAAATGGATTGTTAAAAAACGAAGAACAATGAATCGTAGCATAAAAAATAAAAATAGTCAAGTTTTCCATGGTTGTAACAATATTCTATTTCTAATATAATAATGTGTTTATCGATAAGAGGCAGTATGTGTAATAAAGTTGAGTGTCGTTTTTCAACAATTTAATATAATATTTTTTTTGTTGGATGTTGTGCGCAGAATGCTGTATACGTGATATAATAAGATAACGTTTTCTCCACAAGTAAATCTCTAATGAGCATAACAATGATTTTTGGACAGCGCCCAGCAACACCGATGGACCGCAAGGTTTATGTGATTACGCTTTTGGGACTTTTTTTTGGCTTGTCGGCGGCATTACTGACTTACGTGATGTCAACATATTTTCAGCAGGCAATTCATTCCGACAACGTTGGTATTTTTTATTTTATCGCGTCAATAGTATCACTCTTTGCGCTGTTGCAGTTGCATAAACTTTTTTTGGCTTTTGGACGGGGACGCACATTGATTGCACTACTGTTTGCGCAAATAGTCATTTTATTCGCTCTGACAATGCTTGACATTTCCCTTGTCGGTGCGATTTTTATGATGGGGTACTATTTTCTCTATAGTGTTGTTTTTGTGTTGTGGGACGTTGTCCTGGAGGCGTATTCTACGGACGCATCTACCGGACGCATACGCGGGATGTTTCTGTCTTTTACAAGTCTGGGATGGCTTGTCGGTCCATTGCTGTCCACCGTGTTTTTGGAGCGTTATGGATTTCATTTTCTGTTCTTTATTGTCTTGATTCTTTATATGATTATGTTTTTGTGTGCGCTTTTTGTACTCAATGATATCGCCGGACACAACAAGCCACAGCAAACATCAATCAAAAAAATGTTGGGACATGTTTATCGCACCAAGAGTCTTTTTTATATCTACCTTGTTGCCGTTTCCGTACGATTTTTTTATGCGATTATGACAATCTTTGTCCCGTTGTACATGCGCTCCTTGGGCATGTCGTGGTACGAGATAGGACTTATTTTTACCATGATGCTGGTGCCACTTGTTGTCTTGGAATATCCTGCGGGAGTATTGGCTGATAAAAAATGGGGAGAGAAAGAGTTACTCATTGTTGGCGTGGTGATTATGATTGTGGCAACGGTGAGCATCATCTTTTTGTCAACCAAGGCATTTTGGCTGTGGGCGGTTGTGCTTATTGTGTCGCGCATCGGCACGGCGCTTGTTGAAGCAATGCGTGATGCGTATTTTTATAAAAAGATTTCACGTGATGACACAGCGCTTATTAACTTCTTCCGCACGTCACGCTCTGTTGCGTATATCATCGCCGCGATGCTCGCGACAAGTGTGCAAATCTTTTTTGGTGTGCGCGGGGTGTTTGTTGTATTAGTCGTTATATTGGTGGCAACGCTTTATCCTATCCTGCGTCTCCATGACACACAGCCACGGTAGTGTCTATGGTATAATACCCTTATGAATTACGCAGTAAAAACAGATGAGTTTGAAGGACCGCTTGATCTCCTTCTTGAACTTATTACAGAAAAAAAACTGGATATCACGCGTGTGTCGCTGGCGCAAATTACAGATGAATATATCGCATACGTGCAGACACAAAAAGAGATTTCACTCACACATCTTGCTGATTTCCTCTCTGTGGCGGCAAAGTTAATCCTCATTAAATCGCAGGCATTGCTTCCGTTGTTGCAGTTTGATAGTGAGGAAGAATCCGATCTCGTGGAACTTGAACGACAATTAAGCGCCCTCCAGGCGATCAAGGATGTGGTCCCAACGCTTCGGACGTTCTTTGCGCAGGCGCAACCACACTATGCACGCAAGGGCATGTGGGGGCATGCGGTACAATTCACACCACCGCCACACCTTTCTGCCAACAAATTGCACCATGCTTTTGCGCAGATTTTATACGATATTCCCGCACTTGATAAACTTGAAGAAAAAATTATCACAGATATCATTTCTCTTGAAAAGCGCATTGCTTGTGTGCAGGAGCTTGTCAGTAAACGTGCACACGTCGCTTTTTCGGAAATTGTGCAAGGTGCAACGGACAAACAAGAGGTTGTTGTATCGTTTTTGGCGCTTTTGGAATTAGTCAAACAGCAAATCATCGTCGTGCGACAAGATGCTCTTTTTGCAGATATTGCATTGCAGGCAAATAAAGAGTACACTACACACACAACAAAAGAACAATGAAACAGCAATCATCTCCGACAACACAAAAATGTGATGAGGGGCTCCTCGCAACGCTTGAGGCCGTGCTTTTTATGCATGGCACAGCACTCAAAAATCAACGCTTGGCTGAAATTGTGGAGCAACCACCGGATGTCGTGCGTCATCACGTTAGAGCATTGCGCGATGCTTATGATAAGCGCGGTGGCGGATTGACGATCCTCCTTGCCAATGATACGACGCAGATGGTTACGCACAGCAATCAAGCAAAAATCATTGAGCGTTTTACGCGCAAAGAGCTGGAAGGTGAACTCTCGCAAGCAGGCTTTGAAGTATTGGCAATTATTGCGTATCGTGGTCCCATCGCCAAGCCGGACATTGAAGCGATTCGCGGTGTGAATTGTTCGTTTACACTGCGTAATTTATTGTTGCGCGGTCTTGTCGAGCACGTTGCCCATCCCACAGATCATCGCACAAAACGCTATCGTGTCACGGTGGACGTTTTGCGCGTCCTTGGCATAGACAAGCCGGAGGATTTGCCGGCATTTGAGACGCTTGCACGCGATCATCGTATTGATGCTATTTTGTATAATCAAGAATCACCTGATGACCAAGCGGATCACTCAACGCAACAATAATCACTTAGGGTATTACGGTGAGCATGAGAACGATTTTTTTCAACAAACAGCGCGCACTCTTTATTGCAATGGCCATTGCGCTTGTGTTGTTTTTTGTCCTTGGAGGATTGCTGTGGCTACAAACACAGCGCACCGATGCAACGATGGCATTGCGTGATGAACACCACCGCTTGCAGCGCATTGCCACCTGGCATCCCGCTTTGTCAAAGGAGCCCCTGCCGGTTGTCAAACCAATTCCTCTGCGCAAAAAAGACGCCACGGATCTCATCCTCAACGAAGCACATGCCGGTGTGATTGTCGATGTGGGTTCCGGTGATGTGCTCTTTGCCAAAAACGCAACACAAAAACGGGGCATTGCGTCAACGACAAAACTTCTTACGGCCATCATCGTCGTTGATCGTGTTCGCAATCTTGACGAATACGTGCGCGTGCCACCGGGCGGGATAAAAATTGAAGGCACAAAGGTGGGGTGTATCACCTCAACACACTGTGCGGGGACGCAACTTACACCGGGCGAAGAGCTGCGCGTGCGTGATCTCTTGGCGGCGATGCTTATGGATAGCGCCAATGATGCAGCGACTCTTCTTGCACTGCATATTGCGGGAAGTGAGGAGAACTTTGCGCGCCTCATGAATCTGCGTGCGCAGGAGATTGGCCTGCGCGATAGTCATTTTTGTCGGCCGTCCGGACTTGAAGTGGACCCACCACGACAAGAGGATGAATGCTATTCAACAGCCTATGACATTGCGCGTGTGATGGCTCATATTGTTGACAAACAACAATACGCCGTTTTATTGAAGATTATGCAAACAAAAGAGAAAACAATTACCGCAAAAGATGGTATAATAACGCATGAACTCTCCAGCACAAATCGTTTGCTCGGAGAGGTGCCGTATTTTCTTGCCGTGAAGACCGGGTTTACGCCACGTGCGGGATTTTCTCTTGTCGCTGCGGCGCAAAAGCCGGGCACAGAACACAAAATCGTTATCGCCGTGCTGGATGACAAGGAGCGTTTTAATGATATTACACGCATGGCACAGTGGGCATTTACCAATTTTGTGTGGCAGTAACGGTGTGGGCGTGTCATTTTTTGCACGCTATGAAAAATGACGCATTATCAAATAATCATACAGTATAATATATGGAATTTTCAGCAGTATATACCATTCCCGAAGTCGTTAACGTCCTCAAGGTGATGGCAACGGGACTGATTGCATTTCTTTTTGCGTTTTTGTTGACACCATTGTGGACACATTTTTTGTATAAATATAAAATTGGGATCAAGATAAAAGAGCACAGTGTACAAGGAGAGCAACTAACCTACGTTAGTAAGTTTCATGCGCGTAAGCGTGGCACGCCGACGATGGGTGGCGTGATTGTGTGGGCAAGTGTCCTCCTTCTTATTTTCTTTGCGCATTATCTTTTTCCACTTATTGCGTCGCTTGTCGATACGGACTTTGTTGCACGACTTGATTTTCTCTCACGCAAACAAACATGGCTTCCGCTTTTTGTCTTGGTTTCCGCCGGTGTTTTGGGCTTGTTTGATGATGTGATGAGTGTGCGCGGATGGGGAAGCAATAAGGGTGGCGGTATGCGTTTTGCGATGCGCTTTTGGTGGCTTTTTATGATTGCGGCGGGTGGCGCGTGGTGGTTTTATGCAAAACTTGGATGGGATACGTTGCACATTCCCGCCATGGGAGATTTTTCAATTGGATTGTGGTATATCCCACTATTTATTTTTGTTATCCTTTTTGCGGCGTTTTCGTCCAACGAAACCGATGGACTGGATGGACTTAATGCCGGCGTACTGCTAAGCGCCTTTGGCGCATTTGCGATGATTGCCTTTTTCCAAAACAAGGTAGACCTTGCATCATTTTGTGCGGCGATTGCCGGCGCACTCCTTGCATTTTTGTGGTTTAATATTTATCCCGCACGATTTTTTATGGGCGATACGGGCGCGATGGCACTGGGGACAACGCTTGGCGTCGTGGCAATGCTTACAAACTCAGTCATCGTCCTTTTTATCATCGTCTTTATCTATATCTTAGAATCAGGAAGCGCTTTTGTGCAGATTGTTTCCAAAAAATATCTCGGACGAAAGGTTTTTCTCGCCGCGCCACTACATCATCATTTTGAAGCGCTTGGCTGGCCGGAGCCAAAAATCGTGATGCGTGCCTGGATTTTTACGGCGCTTACGGCGGGGTTGGGCCTTTTGATCGGTATTATGGGCATGGGATAAAAAATAAAACAATACATATGACACTAAACACCATAAAAGGATATGACTTTACACAGAAGCGCGTGGTGATGCGTGTGGATTTCAATATCCTCTTGGATGAGAAAAATGATGCGCGTGATATCTACAAATTAAAAGCTGTGCAGGAATCCATTGACTATATCTTGTCTTTTGACGGTGTACGACTTGCTCTTATCTCACATCGCGGACGACCGACAGGACAAAATCAAAAACACTTTACAATGGCCTACCTCGCAGATGACATCGCGCGCATCCTCAATCGTACGGTCCATTCGGTGTGTGACTGTGTCGGCGTGTGCGTGGTAGATGCTCTGGAAAAGATGCGCGAAGGTGAGGTATTATTACTTGAAAACCTCCGTTTTCACAAAGAGGAAAAAGCCGATGACGAACTCTTTGCGCAACAACTCGCCGCGCCGTTTGATGTCTATGTCAATGAGGCGTTCTCAGTATGTCACAGAGCGCATGCATCGGTGCACGCCATTACAAAATACCTTCCATCTTATGCCGGATTGTGGCTTGCCAAGGAAGTTGCAAACCTTGAACGCGTCCGTCGTGCGACAGAGCATCCTTCCGTTGCGATTATCGGTGGCGCAAAGATTGATACCAAAGTGCCACTGATCAGCGCATTTGAGAAGTCCTATGATACGATTTTGGTTGGCGGGCGCGTCGCCATTGAAGCACAACAACGACAGATGACGTTTGCGGGGAACGTTGTGCTACCGACAGACTACAGTGATCATCATTTTGATATCGGAGCACAAACAATTCGCCTGTTCCAAGAAAAAATTGCACAGGCAAAGATCATCGTCTGGAATGGTCCGATGGGGAAGTTTGAAGAAGCGCCATACGATCGTGGGACGCGTGCACTTGCACAAACCATTGGAGAAAACACGCAGGCGTTTTCTGTGGTTGGTGGTGGCGAAAGTGTGCAGGCATTACATGAGAGTGGTTACTTTGATGCGGTTTCTTTTGTTTCTACGGGAGGCGGTGCGATGCTTTCTTTTCTCTCCGGAGAGCCAATGCCGGGACTTGATG
>CAZMCZ010000013.1:0-5082 GCA_964565145.1 uncultured Pseudobdellovibrionaceae bacterium
TATAGGGTATAATAGAGAAATGAAAAAAGTTATATTTATAGTAATAATCACTATTATCCTTGTGGGGGTGGGTGGATATCTTTTTTTGGCGCCGTATCATGAGAAAATTATTTTTTTGCGTGGTGTGCCGTTTTTTGCCGAGGTTGCGGATACGCCGGCACAGTGGCAACGAGGGCTTTCGCATCGCAAGGAGTTGTGCGCGCGGTGTGCAATGGTTTTTGTATTTGATGAGCCACAAGTGGCGACGTTTTGGATGAAAGACATGCAATTTGATATTGATATCCTTTGGATGCGTGGGGGAGACATTATCCATACGCAGGAATACGTTTCACATACCACACCACGCAAAACATATACGACAAAGGATCCAGTTGATACAGTGATTGAGTTGCCCGCCGGCAGTATTGCGCGGTATCATTTGATGGTGCAGGAGGAGTGAGCGCACCTTGCATTTTTTGTTTATTGTGCTACAATGCTGTCTACATTCAACCTGGAGTTTTTTAAAATGAAAAGACGAGAAGACGTATATAATCCCATTTACGCAGACGTATGGACGGTGCCAAACGGCATCACCATGATGCGTCTGATTGTTGGGATTTTTGCCGCGCTACACAGCGCGGGCATTGTGAATATAGTAACGCCATTGACATTTGGCAGTTTTATTAAGCCAGATGGGTTCATTATCAAATGGACCCAACAGCACCATTTTGTCGTGGGAGGCATCATTCTTGGAATCTGCATTGCAGCAGATTCATTGGATGGCTACGTCGCCCGCAAGTGGGATGCGGTGTCTCGTTTTGGTGAGATACTGGATCCCTTTGTTGACAAAGTACTTTTTTGGGTTGCTGTATTAGTACTCGCACAAACACCACTTGGTAGAAATATCGGGGGAATATCGGAGATATTATTTTTGCTACCACTTGGATTTGTGCTGGTTTATGATGTGTGGTCACTTACCAATCACATCAAAAATCCCGGTGGTGCTGTATCCGGCGGTAAAATAAAGTCTTTTTTTTTGAACATATTTTTGTTATCGGCTTTTATTGCCGTTATCTTGCCACAGACAGGCGCTTATATGGAGGATATTTCTACTCTCTCTTTTATAGCCTGGGCGTCATTGATTCCGGCGATTCTTTTTGGCGTGGATTCACTCCAAGAGAGATTGCTATAAAACACAACGGCCGCGTTATAGATCATAACGCGGCTTGTTTTCTTTTGCAGTGAGGTGCGTGCATAAAAAATCGCAACGTGGTGCACACTTCTAAGTCGAGGAAGGACAAGAGATTATACATCCCGAGACGGCGCTCTGGTAGGACATGAGCGGAGCATGTGCGACATATTTCTTTTGGTGTTATTTTTACGTGTTTGTTTTTTTGTGGTGGTGGGTGCACTTTTTATCACAACGCTGTTGGCATGATGGATGAACTCTTTTGTACACGACCGTATAGAGAAAAAACAAGAGGCATGTTATTTCTCAATCATGCAAAATAGTCTCTATCACGTATTGACAAGTGGCATTACAGTGGTACACTACGGATAGTTTTAGTTCTTTTCGGAGGTGCTTTATGCACAGCAAAGATGTGGAGCAGAAGCATGAAAATGCTTCCAATGAATTACGTTATGCTCCGGCAGCGGGATTGCGCTGTAATATCTGGGTAAATCAAGGGGGCGTCAAAGAATATGTCTCCGGACAACAACACGTGTTTGAGGTCCACCAAAAAGATTTTCTCAATAGATGTATTATTGAAGAGATTTTACTTAAGCAGGATACTCTAACAATCGGCGAGGCATTTTTTATAACGAGTGCATTGCCACGTATTTTGCCAGAGATTTTGGCAGTGCAATTGAAAAAAAAAGTGCGCAGTGGAAAGACACCTTATATCTTGTCCCCATGCGCTTATGAAAAGATCTTTTTGCATGTTCGTGCGGCCTTTTGTTACGGGTCAAATGTGGTGCCGTTATTTGCGCCACAATATACAAAGAAGCTTTCCGCCATCTGCACAGAAACAACAGAGATAAGAGAAACGAAAACAACTTCGGCATCTTATCACTATGCCGATGGCAAATGGAGCAAGCAAAAATAAGAATATACAGAAGCGCATCATTGGCGCTTCTTTTTTTGTGGTATGATGATAGACATCGTTATTATAAATCGTTTTGTATGAAATTAATCACATGGAATGTTAATGGGCTGCGCGCCGTAGAACGCAAAGGGGAAATCCAGAAGTTGGAACGTGATGAACAACCGGATTTTTTGTTTTTGCAAGAAATTAAAGGAAACCGTGAGCAGTTTTCTCCGTATCTGACAGAGCATGACGAGTATGCGCAGTATTATCATAGCGCAGAGAAAAAAGGTTATGCGGGTACCGGTATCTGGGCAAAAAAAGCAGTTCTTTCGTCGTGCCGTGATGTTGTCTTTCATACTGACATACCACAAGCACCCAATATGGATGAGGGGCGTGTGTCACATCTTTCACTAATTCCCAAGGGAAGGAGAAAAACACATGATTTCTTATCGATTTATTTTCCCAATGGAGGAAAGAGCGCACAAGCATGGAAAGAAAAACTTGTTTTTTTTGATCGGGTGCTTGCGTACATGAATACGTTGAAGAAAAAGGGACACGTTGTTATCGTCGGTGGGGATATGAACGTTGCGCATACGGCGCTAGACATCAAACGTGCCAAAGAAAATGATGGGAAAATCGGATTTCACCCCAAAGAACGCGCATGGATGGATCGCGTGATGGCAGATGGATGGTATGATGTATGGCGATATTTCAATCCTGATGTGAGAGATGTTTATTCGTATTGGGATACGTTTACACGTGCACGCGAACGCAATGTCGGTTGGCGGATTGATTATTTTTTTGCAGACAAAACAATTGTGCAACGCACAAAAAAGATTGTGTACCTCAGCAATCAACATGGATCAGACCATTGTCCGCTTCTGTGGTTGGTCCGCTAAAGGGCTGTATGCAGACGGGGGATTATTTGCAGTATTAGAGACGCTTTTGGGGCAGGAATGTGTAGCATGATGTCAAAAGACTTGCAGTTTTAGAACGGAAATAGCACAAAAAATCCAACAACGATATTTGTACACGCCACACCCCCACAAAAAAACAAAATACCCTATACTACCATATAATATTATATGGTAGTATAGGAGGAGGAGTTTGTTTTTTGGCGAAGTGTGTGGTTATTAAAAAATAATTATTTACTATATTGATTTATGAGCAAAATTAAAATTTATGATATTGACCCCAAAGAGCGGTATCAACTTGTTGGAGAGACGCTTGACATTATTGCGCAACTACATTCAAAAAAAGACACCGTTGATTTTGTCATGGGATTATTAACACCAAGCGAATTGCTTATGATTTCACGACGTATACAAATCGCAAAACACCTTGTTGATGATTTTACATATGATTCTATTCGTGATGAGCTCGGTGTCGGGTATAAAACGATTGCAAATGTTGAACAGTGGATGCGTCGTGGGGATCAAAAAAGACAAAATACATTAAAGCGATATATTATGGGATCGCAAAAAAAGAAAACACGGAAAAGAAAGACGGCATACTACAGCGAAAATATGTTGGATAAGTATGCACACCATCGTGTGCTAAAGGAAGTGTTGCGAGAAATTTTTTCTTAGTCTAATCAAAAAGCGCTCCCAGCACACAACCAAAGCGTCACTACCATATAATATTATATGGTAGTGACGTGTGGGATGTGGATTATGTAGGGTGTGGATGGTGTAGAGCGTGGACGGTGTGGGGAGATGGGAGGAAAGAGGAAGAGAAAATAGTATTGACATTTTAGTAAAGGTGCAATTATGAGCAAAAGACGTGTGCGACATCATGTAAATCCATTGGCAGATCAGACAGAGGTCGTCTTTGATGGTTTTGGTAATGACAAGCCAGTTATTGTAGATATTGGCGCGGATCACGGCGAGTTTAGCGCCGGCCTTCTTGAGAAATTTGGCAAGGAGAAGAATATTATCGCTTTTGAGATTCGCAAGCCACGGGCAAAGAAACTGCAAGAAATGTTTGCACCACACAAAAACGTGGCTGTCTTTGCGGGTGACGCTGTGCGCAATATGAAAAATGTTTTAGAGCCGTGTATCGCGCAGGGAGCAGTGATTGAGGAAATCTATATCAATTTCCCGGATCCGTGGTTTAAGGCACGGCACCACAAGCGCAGGGTGATGAGTAAGCGCTTGATTGATGCGGTGCAAACGTGGTTACCGGCAGGTACGAAATGGATCTATCAAACGGATCAAAAGCATCTTTTTGATGACACGAGAACATTACTCGAAGAAAACGGCATCACCAACATTCGTTACTTTGATGAAGCGCCATATGGACTGACTACCAAATGGGAAAATGCCAAAGTCCTAGCAGGAGAAAAAATCTATCGCATGGCGTTTTTTCTACCACCGACAAATACGTTTTAAAAAAATCATTCATTGCTTCTGTGTTATAATGTGAGGGTTATTTTTAGAGAACATTTATGGAATTTTTGCACACGATTACACATTTTCTCGTAGCGACAATCGGGCAATGGGGGTATGTTGGCATTTTTCTTTTGATGTTTCTTGAGAGTAGCTTCTTTCCATTTCCCAGTGAAGTCGTCATCATCCCGGCGGGCTATCTGGCATTTCAAGGTGATATGAATATTGTGCTGGTTATTGTTCTGGGGACGATTGGCGCACTTTTTGGCGCGTGGTTTAATTATTGGCTTGCGGCACATTTTGGACGTAAGGTTTTGGCACGGTTTATCTCGCATGAAAAACTCGACAAAATGGATGCATTTTTCCAAAAGCACGGACCGATTTCAACATTTAACGGGCGACTGATTCCCGTTTTTCGTCAATACATTTCTTTCCCGGCAGGGCTTGCCAAGATGCCGGCGGGGAAATTTACATTGTATACGGTAGCGGGTGCGGGGATTTGGGTGAGCATTTTGGCTTTTTTGGGGTATTTTCTTGGGAGCAATCAGGAGCTTATCGCGCGCTATCTCAAACACATCACAATTGTCGCGATTGTTTTTGTGCTTGTAAGCGGGACGATCTACTATTTC